>PWDW01000184.1 GCA_003553225.1 Halanaerobiaceae bacterium | reverse complement strand
CCAATGTTGGAGATGCAAAATCTCTGGCAATTCACCCGGCCAGCACCACACATCAGCAGCTCAGTGAAGAAGAACAGCGCAGCTCGGGAGTCCTGCCGGATATGATACGTTTGTCAATTGGGATCGAAACTGCTGAGGATATAATATCCGACCTTGACAGAGCCCTGGCTAAAATATAAAATAGGTGAATATAGTATAGTTTACCGGATTTCAGGATTTGTTTGGTGTTTTTTTACAGTATATTTATACCTGTAATTGCTGGCTGTCAGGATATAAAAAATGAATTTCATTTTTGATTTGCTTTTATTTTGATTTCTGTTTTTCAAAAACAGCATAAATTACTGAAAAATACAATTTGACTGTGGGAGGTGAAGAGAGATGCCGATTAAAATTCCCAATGATCTGCCGGCTGTTGAAACTTTGCAGCAGGAGAATATCTTTGTTATGCCTGAAGAACGGGCCTTAAGTCAGGATATTCGAGCTTTGAAGATTCTTTTCTTAAATCTGATGCCGACCAAGATTGTAACTGAGACTCAGATACTAAGGCTGTTGAGTAATTCTCCTCTTCAGGTTGATGTTGACCTGCTGCACCCGGAAACTCATGAATCCAAAAATACTTCTAAGGCTCATTTGATTAAATTTTATGAGACCTTCCAGGAAGTTAGAGACAGAAAATATGATGGTTTAATTATTACCGGTGCCCCGGTGGAACATCTTCCTTTTAGAAAAGTAGATTACTGGGATGAGTTAAAGGATATTATGGAATGGAGCCTGCATAATGTTTTTTCCACCCTTCATATCTGCTGGGGAGCTCAGGCCGGTTTGTATTATCATTACGGAATTGACAAGTATACTCTTGAAGAAAAATTAAGTGGTGTTTTTCGCCATAAAATAAACAAAAAACACAAAAAACTGCTTAGGGGATTTGATGATGAATTTTTTGTTCCGCATTCCCGATATACTGAGATTAGAAAAGCAGATATCATTAAACACAGCAGGCTGGAATTACTGGCGGAATCTGAGGAAGCGGGAGTACACATCGTTTCAAGGAAGGATGGCCGTCAGATTTTTCTAACCGGCCACTCTGAATATGATGCTCTTACCTTAAAAAAGGAATATTTAAGAGATAAAGAAAAAGGAGAAGATGTACCAATCCCTAAAAATTATTTTCCCGATGATGATCCCTCACAAAAACCGATTGTTCGCTGGCGGGGTCATGCCAATCTGCTGTTTGGAAACTGGTTAAATTACTGTGTTTATCAGGAAACACCTTATGAACTTGAAAAAATTGAAAAAAACATTAAAAGTTCTGTTTTTAATGGAATTAATTCCCGTAATTAATATTTTAATCATTATTTATCCAGAAGTTTGGTTTTTCAGACAATTTGCTGCTTTGAAAGGCGGCAAATTGAGCCAAAAAATTTTGAAAAAAATATATATTTTTAAAAAAGTACAGCTGTTTTTTTAATATATGATATAATCAAATTTTGTCTAAAATTTACTTTAATAATGAGGTGGGCAGATGATTGTTTACTGTGAGCTGGAACTTAGACTTCCTATGGCCCGTTCTCTAAAAGACAAGAGGAGTATTCTGAAAAGTCTCAGTCAGAAGCTGGATAATAAATTTAATATTGCTCTGGCAGAAATGGACAGCAATGATCTGTGGAAAACATCGTTACTGGGTATAGTATCTGTCAGCAGCAGCAGGGCTCAACTTGAAAGCACAATAAACAGGGTAATAGATTTTGTGGACGATTTTTCAGGGGTCATGCTGGTGAATTATACTCTGGATTATTATTAAACTGTATTAACTGAATATTTGAAGTATAAAAAATTATGCTGTGAAAAAATACAGCTGTTTTAATACAGCTGTATTAAAAAATATTAAAAAAAATCGCTTTCCCTGCTGAAAAGGCAGGAATATTAAAAGATAGATAGAATTATAATGATAGGTACTTATTTTATCTACATAGATGAGGAGGTTCAGAAAATGAGGCAGAAATTAATCCCATTTTTTGTTCTTATTTTGCTGATTACAATTTTATTTACATATTTTAATAACTCTAAAGCACAGGATATAAATATTATATACAATAATGAAAATGTTAATGAAAAGCTTGATCCTCTTGAAATAGAGGGTGAAATACTTGTCAGAGCCTCCTCACTGGCTGAAATATTTGATCTGGAATTAAGATGGATTCACCATCTTAATACCCTGGAGCTAAAAGCTGATGAAATCGAGATAAAAATGATGCAGCACAGTCCTCTGATGCAGATTGGTAATCAAACCAGAGTTACTTCAACGGGTTTACTTGATATAGAGGGCAGCAAATATATACCATTTCAGCCTCTGCTGGAAGGACTTGGTTTTTTAATTGAGTTTGAAGTGGAGGATAAAAATTTCAAAATAAATCAGCCTTCTACAGTAATTCAGGAGATAAGATGGGCGGATGATAAACAGGAAATAATAGTTGAAATGGATGAACTGAGCCCTTATCGGATTAAGAACACAGCTGAGCCGGAAAAACTGGTACTGGAGATCGAGGATGCTGTTTTAAGTGATGAATTTGAGGATAATGTTTCAGATAAAAATTTTTATGTTCGATTTAACAGAGTCGAAAATGAAACAGCACTTCAAATGAGCATTGTCAGCCGGTATCCGATCCCTTTTCATCGGGATGGCAATGTTTCGGAAGGAGAGGGCAGGCTTAAATTGTCGTTTTTACCGACAATTGATAATATTATCTGGCAGGATAATAGACTTCAAATCCTGGGAAATGGGGATCTGGGGGATCCGGAGATGTTTTATCTGGATAATCCTCAGCGGCTGGTACTGGATTTTCCGCAGGTTATGGTTACTGAATTTGAAAAAGAAGCTCTGGAAGCACCATTTATTGATGATATTTCAGTTAGCCAGTTTTCCCATGATCCTCTGATTATGAGGGTTGTTCTGGAGATTGAAGAAGATAAATATTTTAATCGTGTATATAATGGAGAAAAAGACCGCCTGGTATTTCAAACAGTTGAGGAGACCCGGCTTTATAATTTAACTCAGGACAGCAGAAGTATTATTTTTGAAACAGATAGAGAAGTGGCCCCCGATATATTCACTCTGCAGGATCCGGCCCGCCTGGTGGTTGATCTTTTTAACACGGAGAGATCAAAGGGAATACCAGATCAAAAAGCTGTAAAAAATGATCTGGTGAAGCAAATTCGTACATCTCGATTTCAGGATGATCGGGTGCGAATTGTGGTTGATCTGGAGGACATTACAGGGTTTAATATGATACAGAGCAGTAGAAATGGTTTTTTTCAGTATGAGATTATGTTATCCAACGGGGTTAGAGATATATTTATTGAAGATGGTGATAATTATACAGATGTTCAGGTAGCTCTGGAGGGAAAAGCTCGTTATGAGATTGAAGAACACAGGGCCGGACAGGAGATAGAGATAATAATCTGGGGTTTAGATGATATACCTGAACAGACGCAGCCGGAGCTTAAGGGACTCGTTAATGATATTGAAATAACTCAACTGGATGATGAGAGAAGCAGTATTCTTCTCCATATGGATGATTACAAAGATTTTGAAGTAAATTCAATTGAAAAAGATGAAATAATATCTCTTTCCTTTTCCGATAGAGAAATTGCAGCCGGGGAAAGAGTGGTTATAATTGATCCCGGACACGGAGGATTTGATCCCGGTGCTGTCGGGCCTTCAGGTTTAACCGAAAAAGAGGTTGCTCTGGACATTTCATTAAAAATATATGAATTTATCTCCGATCGGGTTGATGATGTTGTTTTAACCAGAACTGAAGATAAATTTATTTCTTTAAGAGAAAGAGTAAGAATGGCCAATCAGAAAGAAGAGGGTGTTTTTGTTAGTATTCATGCCAATGCTTCCACAAGAAGCAATTCAGAGGGGACAGAAACCTTTATTGCTCCAAACAGTGGGACTCCGAGTTTAATATTGGCCCGGGATATACATAAGGAGCTTGTAGCCGGGATTGGACTTACTAACCGAGGAATCAAGAGGGATAATTTTTATGTTATCAGGAATACTGAAATGCCGGCCGTTCTGGTGGAAGTAGCTTTTCTTTCCAATCCCCATGAAGAATCCCTCCTCTCAACTGATCGCTTTCGTCAGGATGCGGCGGAAGCAATTGGTCGGGGGATTATAAAATATTTTGAGGAGGATTGACTATCATGGAAGTAAATAGATTATCAAAAACAGCTGCAGTATTTTTTCTGATAATAATAACAGCTATCTCTTTTGCAGGCTGCAGCTGGTTCAGAGAGCCTGTGGAACAGGAAATAAAGCTTTATTTTCCGGATCAGGAAGCTCAGTTTTTGATCCCGGAAAATCGAATTGTAAAAACTGATGAGTTATATTATAATGTATTAAGTGAGCTGTTTTCCGGTCCAGAGGATGAGAATCTTTCTGTTTCTATTCCTCCCGGAGTAGAAGTTGAAGAAATAAATATACAGGGTGGTCGGGCGGAAGTGAGTTTCTCCCGGGAATTAATTGATAATCACTGGGGAGGCAGTACCGGAGAGCGGATGACAGTTTATTCAATAGTAAATACACTGACTCAATTTGATGAGATAGATACTGTGCAGATATTAATTGAGGGGCAGGTAGTGGAGACCCTGGCCGGACATATGGACCTTACTATTAGTTTTGGGTTTTTAGAGGATATAGTTCAAAAAGATTAACTGGATTGCTATGATTTTATTTAGGGAGTTGATTTGATGGGTGTTCGGGAAAAGCCAATTGGTGTTCTTGATTCGGGAGTGGGGGGGCTGACAGTTGTAAATGAGATTTTAGATATTATGCCCCGGGAAAAAGTTATATATTATGGAGATACACTCCATTTACCTTATGGACCACGTCTTTTAGATGAGGTAAAAAATTTTGTCTTTAATATCTCCGATTTTCTTATCAACAAAAAGAATGTTAAGGCCCTTGTTTTGGCCTGTAATACCGCCACTTCAGCCGCCATGGAGGATGTTGAACAGAAATATTCAGTTCCTGTTTTTGGGACTATTGAAAGTGTGACTGAGAAAGCCTATACCCTTTCTAACAGTAAAAGAATAGGTATAATTGGAACCGAAGGAACTGTAAACAGCCAGGCCTATCAGAGGTCTCTTCTGCAGAAAGATGCAGAAATTAAAATTTTCTCAGCGGCCTGTCCTAAATTTGTAGAGATAGTAGAACAGGGAATTTTCTCAGGCCCCATGGTGGAAAAGATGGCTCATAAATATCTGGATGGTATTCGTGAGGCAGATGTTGATGTGCTGATTCTGGGCTGTACTCATTTTCCTTATTTAAGAGCCCCCATAAAAAAAGTTATGGGTAAAAATACCAAACTTATTAGTTCAGGTCAGGCTATGGCTCGAGAAATAAAAAAGGTACTGGATCAAAACAATATATTAATTCCTGATCAGAAAAAAAGAAATGTTTTTGCCCGGGAATTTATGGTAAGTGATAGAAATAGTATTTCCCGGGATTTTTTGGATAAAGGCAGAAAATTTCTTGATTTTCCTTCCCTTAAGTTTAAAGAAAAAAATATATTTACAAAGAGAAATAAGGTACATCTGCAGAAAGGAGAATAAGTTATGAGCAGTTACAGCAGAAGGCGGGATGATGGCCGGAGAAGAAATCAGCTGCGGCCGGTTAAAATTACCCGTAATTTTACAAAAAATGCAGCAGGATCAGTATTAATGGAAACCGGAGATACAAAAGTTATCTGTACCGTATCAGTTGAGGATGGTGTACCTTATTTTCTAAGAGGTGAAAACCAGGGCTGGTTGACAGCAGAATATTCTTTATTACCCGGGTCAACTGAAACACGCACGGTCAGAGCAGCTGCTAAAGGCAAAATAAGTGGCCGTACCCGGGAAATTCAGAGATTAATTGGCCGTTCACTTCGGGCTGTTGTAGATCTGGATATTATCCAGGACAGGACACTCTGGGTTGATTGTGATGTCATTCAGGCTGATGGGGGGACCCGGACTGCTTCAATAACCGGAGCCTATGTAGCTCTGGTTGATGCCATAAGCCAAATGATGGAAGATGGTTTGAAGATTTCTCCGATTAACGGTTCACTGGCAGCCACCAGTGTGGGACTTGTTGATGGGGAAATTTTGCTTGACCTCTGCTATAGTGAAGATTCCCGGGCTCAGGTGGATATGAATGTTGTTATGTCCGGAGAGGGACAGATTATAGAAGTTCAGGGAACTGCCGAAAAAGAACCTTTCTCCCGTAAAGAGCTGGATCGGCTGATAGATTTTGCTGAACAGGGAATAAATAAGTTGATTCAAAAACAAAAAGCGGCCTTAAAAAAGGTGAATTAAATATGAGTAAATTATTTGTGGCCAGTACAAACCAAGGAAAAATTAGAGAGATCAAAGATCGATTTCAGCACCTCCATCTGGAAATTCTCAGCCCGGACGATGTTGAAAATCCGGCTGAAGTTTTAGAAGACGGTAATTCTTTTCGAGAAAATGCTTTAAAAAAAGCCAGGGTTCAGGCTCAGCAGACAGGTTATATTACCCTGGCTGATGATTCAGGTCTGGTTGTAGAATACCTGGGTGGCAGACCTGGTATTTATTCGGCACGTTTTGCCGGAGAGAATGCTTCAGATGAAGAAAATAATAACCTGTTACTTCAGAAGATGGAGGGTGTTTCCGGAGAAGACCGGAGAGCTTATTTTAAGTGTGCTGCTGCACTGGTTCTGCCGGATCCAGATGAAGAAATAAGTGTTTGTGGTATATGTGAAGGATATATTATTGATGAAAAGCGAGGTACCGGAGGTTTTGGATATGATCCGGTTTTTTATCTGCCGAAACTCAAAAAAACAATGGCCGAAATTTCGGCAGAACAAAAAAACCAGATCAGTCATCGGGCCCAGGCTCTGGATAAACTGGAAAAATATATAAAACTTGCTGTAAAGCAGTAATTGTGATAAAAAAATAAATTAATTTTACCCTCAGAAGAAAAAATTAAAAATAGTATTGACCTGATATGGCTTTTAGTATATAATGTTAATGGTGATTTTCGAGTGAAGGCAGTATTCACTCATATTTTTATGCGCCTGTAGCTCAGCCCGGATAGAGCAACGGACTTCTAATCCGTGGGCCAGAGGTTCGAATCCTCTCAGGCGCGCCATTCTCTTATATAATAATTTATATCTTTACTTACCTGTTTAATATATACCATAACATACCATATCATATCCTATTATTTTTTGAACCACCCTTCAGCAGGGTGGTTTTTTCTTTTTCCCTACTTTTTATATCCATTTTGCATATTACTGCAGCTT
>PWDW01000190.1 GCA_003553225.1 Halanaerobiaceae bacterium | reverse complement strand
CAGCCTGAGCTCAGGAGAGGCCAATATGAACTGACTGCAGAAATTAATACGACTGATGAAATCCGGAAAAGTGAACCGATAACTATTACTATTCAGTAGTCTTAAACTTTATATTCAATAAATATTCAATAATGATTTTTAATTTGAACTGCATTTTTATTTTAATCCGGACTACTATACTTCCGGACAATTTTATAGAAGTTTACTAATGAAAAAGACAATAATTAACTAAACTACCTATAATGATTGGGTGTTATAAGACAGGATGAAATGTAAACTGTGTTCCTATCAGAATTTACAGGAAATCAGGCATAATGGTGAACTATACTATTTTTGTCCCTTATGTGAATTTATATTTCTAAAAGAGGAGTTTATCCCCGGGCCCCACAAAGAGAGGGCCCGATATGAAGAACATGATAACACTCATCAAAATGAAGGTTATGTGCACATGTTTGAGAAGTTTATTACAGCTGTTATAGAACCCCGGGCCAGTGAGATTGACAGTGTCCTGGAATTTGGCTGTGGCCCGGGGCCTGTTCTGGCTGATCTGCTGGAGGAGAAGGGATTTACGGTTGATAAGTATGATCCATATTTTTTCCCCTGTAAAGTTTTCACCGGTAAAAAATATGATCTGATTACTGTTACCGAGGTTTATGAACATCTGCGGGATCCCCTGGGTATAACAGAGATGTTAATTTCTCACCTGAAGCCGGGCGCCTATCTGGCCCTGATGACCTCCTTTCATCCCGGGCCTGATAAATTTAAGGACTGGTGGTATAAGTGGGACCCCACCCACATCTGTTTTTACAGTGCCCGGACATTTGCCTGGCTGGCGGCCAGGTTTGATCTGGAACTTGTGCTTCTTAAGAAAAGAAAGTACTGTTTATTTAAAAAGTAAAAACATTAACAGCTGTTTTTTTAAAGGCAGGAGATAGGGACTGCTGTTGATTATTTTTTTAAAAAATAGCAAAAATATTTTACATATTTTAAAGAATTTTTTGAGCCTTATATTGACATTACAGGAGATGTTTAATATTATATGTTATAAGTGAAAGAGAAAATATTCACTTAAGAGTACTAAATACCCTGTTCCGGAGGTTAATACCGGAATTATTTTCTTTGTTATAATACAATAAACCATTTTTTCCGGGAGGTATAACTTTAATGAGAGATGCAGGACATGATTTTTTTCCTTCAAGAAGGGGAGTGGCTCATGATGTCCACTCTGGTTTGACGGAAAACCAGGTAATGCTGCGCACACTTGTGGCCATGAGTATTCCGGCGATACTGGCTGTGATAGCCATGGGGGGCCAGGCTTTTTTTAATATATTAACGGCCCTTGTGGCTTCACTGGTGGCCCATTATATAATGAAGGCGGTGGATCTCAGGTCTTTCTGGAAGCTGCGGGAGGCCACATATGAGTCGGCCTATTCTCCCCTGGTAGCAGGTATGATTGTGGGGCTGTGTATGGGGGAGCTTTCACCTTATTATGTAACAGCTTTTGTTTCTGCCCTGACCATGATTGTCTTCAAATGGGGTCAGGAGAAGTATTTTGGCCGAAAAGTGGTAAATCCGGCTGCGGGAGCTAAAGCCCTGGTTCTTTTGGGCCTGACCCTGATCTGGGCTCTGCCCGATTCACTGACCACCGGTATGCTGTTTTATCCTGAACATCTGCAGTATGCCCTTTATACAGAAGATGGTTTTCTGGGGGCCATGCAGCTGGCCGAACAGATGGGTTTTTATGGTACGGAAAATTTAAGTATTACCCAGAGTTTGATTCTCTGGAAAAGACACGGCTGGATTGGAGGCGCATCAGGGGTAGCCACCCTGGGGGCTGGGGTTCTTCTGGCCTACTGGATAAAGCTTAAGTGGAGAATTGCTGTTTCCTTTCTGGTGGGCATGGGAGTTCTTTCGGTTATACTGGGGCTGGCCACCGGCGGCCATATAGCGATGCGTATTGCCTTTCATGTTTTTACCGGAAGTGTTATCTTTCTGGCCTTTTTTATGGCTACTGAACCACAGACCACTCCGGTAACCTTCAAAGCACAGTATTTATTTGGTGCAGTGCTGGCTCTGCTGACCATGGTTCTTCAGCTGGCCGGGCTGTTTGGCAGCTCTTTTGTAGCTCTGGCTGTCATGAATCCTTTTGCTGCCTATTTTGATCGGGTTAGCATAAAACAGCCCTTTGGCGCTGAAGCGCGGAGCTTTAGTCCGGCTAAAAGTCTTCCTTCAGCACCGGACACCACCTCACCTGTTTTAAAATATGATCCCTCAAAATGTATTAAATGTTCGCGCTGTATTAAAGCCTGTGAAGAAATACAGGGTAATGCTATTCTGGGATATGGTTCCCGGGGCAAAAATATTTTTGCCACTGCAGGTCTGGGAGAACGAGGTTCTTCGGCCTGTACCGGGTGTGGGGAGTGTATTGAACTGTGTCCTACAGGTGCTTTAACGGAAAAACATCCCATACAGCCCCTGCGGGATTGGGAGACAGAAACTGTTATTACTACCTGCTCGTACTGTGGTGTCGGCTGTCAGCTTAAACTTCTGGCCCGGGAAGGAAATATTGCAAAAGTGCGTGGGGTTGACAGCCCCCCCAATAATAAATCTCTGTGCATCAGGGGGCGTTTTGGACATACCTACCGGGATCAGACCAATCGGCTAACTCAGCCTCTGAGAAGAAGAGAAGATAGCCTGGAACCGGTGACCTGGGAAGAGGCACTGCAGGAGATTGCAGACAAGCTGGCTTCATTTGAACCAGAAGAAATTGGGGGACTCTCTTCGGCCCAAAACACCAATGAAGAAAGTTACCTATTTCAGAAGTTTATGCGGGGTGTTCTGGGAACTAATAATATTGATTTCTTTTCCCGTATCAATCAGGCAGGTGGAGAGATTGGATTGAGAAATGCTGTTGGACGGGGTGTAATGACCAATTCGATAGAAGAGCTTCTGGAAACGGACTGTATTTTGATAGCTGAAGCAGAGGTAAATGAGACCCATCCTATAGTTTCTAATTATATTAAACAGGCTGTGGATAAAAGAGATGTACGGTTAGTTTCGGTAAATTCTCATAAGCATAGATTGACCGACTGGGCTGAGTTATGGTTACAGCCGGATAGTGGGACAACAGCGGTCTGGATCAACAGTATAATGAAAGTTATAATTGATGAAAAGCTGTATGATGAAGAATTTGTTAAAAATGAAGTGGATAACTTTTCTGAGCTAAAGGATTCTCTGGAAGATTATACTCCGGAAAATGCTGCTGAAATGACTGATCTGGCAGCTGATGATATAAGGGAAGCAGCCCGTATTTTCGCAGGTGCTGACAGAGCAACAATAGTTTACAATTCCAGCCTCTTCCTGCAGGGGAATGGGGTTAATAATACCGCAGCTCTGGCCAATCTGGCTCTATTGACCGGAAATCTTGATCAAAAAGCTGCCGGAATTTATCCGCTTAAAGATCAGAATAATGATCAGGGGGCCCAGGATATGGGCAATACTCCCGATTATTTACCCGGATATCAGCCGGTGTCCAGTGCGGAGATCAGAAATAAATTCTCAGAAAGCTGGAACAGCTCGGTCCCGGGGGCAGAAGGGCTTAATGCGGTACAGATGGTTTCAAAGGCTATAAGCGGTGATCTGAAGGCAATAATACTCCAGGGAGAAAGTGAAGCGTTTTCTGAGCCTTATCTGGGAGAGATTGAACGGGCTCTGGATAATATTGATTTTATTGTAGCTGTGACTCCCTTCTTAAATGATGCTGCAGCCCGGGCAGATATTGTTCTTCCTTCTGCTACTTTTGGTGAGAAAAATGGTACTTATACCAATATGGAAAGAAGAGTACAGAGGGTGAGAAAATTATTTGACCCACCCGAAGAGGCCCGTACGGACTGGAAAATTTTCTGTGCCCTGGCTGCCAGAATGAATTACCCGATGAATTATGATCATCCTTCAGAAATCATGAGTGAGATTTCCTCCTTAACACCAATTTATAAAGGGATCAATTACTTTAGCATGGAAAGTGGACAGGGAATGCAGTGGCCCTGTGATAATAAACAGGACTGTGAAGGAACTCCTTATCTGCAGGGGATTTTAGGAGATAAGGAAAGGCGTTTTCTGCCGGCTGAATTTGATAAAGAATCAGGCAAACTGGAAGCTAAGTATCCCCTGACTATTGTTTCGGGAAGGATATTATATCATTTCCGGACCGGTTTTACAGATCCGCAGACAGAAGCCCTGCAGAGGTTTTTAATGGATCCCTATCTTGAGATTAATCCTGCTGATGCAGAAGAGTATGAACTTGAACAGGGAGGCAGGGCCAAGGTTGTAACTCCCTATGGAAATTTTGAAGTGGAAATAAGAGTTACAGAGAGAGTAAAATCCGGTGTTGTTTTCATACCCTATCAGTTCCTGCCGCTTCATTATACTGAGGGGACCTATCAATTTAGAGAGACCGGAAATGATGAAAAATTTACAGATATTACTGTTCCTGAGTATAAACTTGCCGGATGCCGGCTGGAAAAGATTTTCAATGATTAGGTCACAGCTTATTATCGGAGGTGAAGATATTGGATTTTAAAAAAGTTGATGAGATAATTGCCCGTCATAGAGGTAAAGCAGAGGAGAAAATTCCCCCTTTAATTCCGATTCTTCAGGATATCCAGGATGAATACGGCTGGCTGCCCGAACAGGCTTTTGTTAAGACTTCCCGGCAGCTGGATATCCCGCTGGTTAATCTTTATGGGGTGGCTACTTTTTATAATGAATTTCGGCTGAAGCCTATTGGGAATTATCATATTTCAGTTTGTATGGGAACTGCCTGCCATGTCCAGGGTGCTCCCCGTATTCTTTCTGAACTGGAAAGGAAACTGGAAATAGCTGATGGTGAAATCACTCCTGATGAAAAATATTCCCTGGAAACCTCCAGCTGTTTTGGCTGCTGTGCTATAGCTCCGGCGATCATGGTTAATGGTGAATATCACGGCAAAATGGACAAAAAGAAAGTTGATGAACTGCTGGAAAATATTGAACAGGAAAAGGAAGATGAGAAGGTGAAACAAAATGGCTAAAATTAATACTGCCGAGGAGTTAGAAAAATTAAAAGAAGAGTACAGACAGAAAGATGAAGAATGGGACTGTGTTATAAATTTCTGCGGGGGAACAGCCTGTCAGGGTTCAGGAGCCCAGAAAGTTCTTAATGCTCTAAAAAATAAATTAGCTGATATTGAGGACAATATGGATATAGAACTTAGAGTAACGGGCTGCCATGGTTTTTGTGAACAGGGTCCCCTTGCCGTTATTCAGCCACAGGATCTGCTGTATGTTAATATTACTGAAGATGATGTGGAACAAATTATAGAAAAAACGGTTTTGAATAATGAAGAAATAGAGGATTTGTTTTATAATGAGGCTGAAAAAGAAGATAAGATTAAAAGTGATAAGGAGATACCATTTTATAAAAACCAGGAAAGAATTGTTTTTGAGAATAATGGAGTAATTGATGCAACTTCAGTAGAAGATTATATTGCCGAAGGGGGTTATTCTGCTCTGTCCCGTGCTCTAAGTGAGTTTACGCCCCGTGAGGTTATAGAAGAGGTTAAGGAATCCGGACTCAAGGGCAGAGGGGGGGCCGGGTTTCCCGCAGGTGTCAAGTGGGAGATTTGTTATGATCGGGAAGCAGATTTAAAGTATATCATCTGTAATGCATATGAAGGTGATCTCGGTCGCAGCTTACTGGAGGGTAATCCTCATCTGATTATTGAAGGAATGATTATTGGTGGTTATGCAATTGGCGCTTCCCGGGGCTTTATATATGTGCGTACCGAATATCCTATTGCTGTGGATCATACCCATAGAGCACTGGATCAGGCCCGGGAGCTGGGTTTTCTCGGTGAAGACATTTTTGGTTCTGGTTTTGATTTTGATCTTGAGGTAAGAAGGGGTGCCGGTGCTTTTGTAGCCGGTGAAGAGACAGCCCTGATGCATTCTATTGAAGGGAAGAGAGGTATGCCCACCCAGAGGCCTCCTTTCCCCGCTGAGAGAGGGCTGTGGGGAAATCCAACCAACATTAACAATGTTGAAACCTGGGCTAATGTACCTTATATTATTAATAGAGGAGCCGAATGGTTCAGCAGTATTGGTACTGAAAACAGCACCGGAACCAAGGTTTTTTCTCTGGAGGGTAAGATAAATAATACCGGTCTAATTGAAGTCCCCATGGGGATTACCCTGCGGGAGATTATATTTGATATTGGAGGAGGAATTCCGGAAGGGAAGGAATTCAAGGCTGTACAGACCGGAGGCCCCTCGGGGGGCTGTATTCCGGCTGAGCTCCTTGATCTGGAAGTAGATTTTGAAAAACTGGAAGAGGCCAATTCGATGATGGGTTCCGGTGGTATGGTGGTTATGGATGAAGACACCTGTATGGTGGATGTTGCTAAATACTTTATGCAGTTTCTGGAGGATGAATCCTGTGGTAAGTGTCCTCCCTGCAGAGTTGGAGTACCAAAAATGCTTGAAATTCTGGACAGGATCACTAATGGTAATGGTGGGCCGGAAGATCTGGAAAAACTGGCTGACCTGGGAGATACAGTTAAGAACAGCTCTCTCTGTGGTCTGGGTCAGACTGCTGCCAATCCGGTACTTTCCACTCTGGAGCATTTTAAAAATGAGTATGAAGAGCATATTTATGATAAAGCCTGTCAGGCCCTGGTTTGTGAGGACCTGCTTTATTATAACATTATTGAGGAGGAATGTCGTTCCTGTGATCAGTGTAAACAGGCCTGTCCGGTGGATACTATTGTCGGAACTCCTGGAGAAGATCCTTATTATATTGTAGATGAAGGGTGTATCCGCTGTGGCAGCTGTATTGAAGCATGTCCTTTTGATGCAATTGAGATGAAGCCCGGTCAAAAGGAAAATTAGCAGTCCGACAAACCCAATAAACTGGAGGAATTTTTTATGAGTGAGCAGGTTACAATATATATACAGGAAAAAAGAATAGAGGCTCAAAAAGGGGCCAATCTTCTCAAGGTAGCCCGGGATAATGGATTTGATATACCCGGTCTATGTTTTCACGAAAAGCTGACTCCCTCAGGAGCCTGTAGATTATGTATGGTAAGGGTGGATGGGAGACCGACTCCGGCCTGCAATGTTGAGATCAGTGATGGTCTGGAAGTTGTTGCTTTTGATGACGAACTTGAAGCCTGGAGAAGAAGGGTTATGGACCTTCTTTTTGCCGAACATGACTGCAGCTGTATTGACTGTAATGCAGCTGGCAATTGTGAGCTTCAGGATCTGGCCTATAGATATGGATTAATCGGTCTCAGTGGAGAGAGATTTAAGGATATTTATCAGGATACAGCCTTTAAATTCAAGAGATTTCCCGGGCGGGATCTTATTAAAGAAGAGCCCGAAGAAAATCAATCCTATTTTTCACGAAAAAATTCTTACAATGGTACCCCCCAGGACTGTATTCGCTGTGGATTCTGTGTGGAAGCCTGTACCATGGACTTATATCCGGTTCTGATGATGGAGGCTCAGACTCAGAACAACGAACAGCAGATGGAAAAATACAGCCCTGAAGACTGTATAACCTGTGGTATGTGCTCTTATGTCTGTCCGGCTAAAATTAGACTCCCCAAATATTTTAAGGGAGCTGAAAATGAAGAAGTCAACCAGCACAGTTGATATTTATATTTTTAAAATTGCCTAAAAGTGCTGTTCTGTGGTCCCGCATTTCTTGGAGATTAATCCCCTTTTTTAAGGGGATTTTTTTACCTGGCTGGTAAATATTACCCTGATTGACTAATAATTAATAAAATTATATAATATAATTAGTTCAAAAAAACTTAAATGCAGGGGAGGGGATGAGATGTTAGAGGGAAAAATACTGATGGCTACTGATTTTTCTGAACCGGCAGCCCGGCTGGAAAAATGTTTAAAAGAGCTGCAGGAAATTGGGGCCCGGCAGGTTCTTTTGGTCCATGTTGTGGATATACGAAATTCCGGGCTTAATGCGGCTAATTTAGTTGAATATAATGAAAAACGCCTGGATGATATAAAAGATAAAATTGAAGAAATGGATTTTGAAGTGGAAACCGAAATACCCATTGGTTTTGCTGCCGATGAAATAGTTGATCTTGCGGAAGAGGAAGATGTCTCCCTGATATTAATTGCTTCCCGGGGTGAGGGGATAATAAAACAGCTGTTTCTGGGCAGTACAGCCTATGATGTAATTCGCAAAAGTACCAAACCGGTGCTTTTAGAGAAGATAGAATATACCGATGACGGATACAGTGTTTCCTGTAAGAGAAAATTTGATAAAATTCTGGTCCCCACAGATTTTTCCGAGGAATCCAAAGAGGTTATTGAAATGGTAAAAAGAATGCACACTCCCACCCGGGAGATAATACTGGTTTCCATTATTGAAAGCAGTGATAATCTTGAGGAACTTGAAGAAAGAAAAGAGAAGGCCGAACAGAAGTTAAGAAAAATCAAAGAGGATCTGGACCGGGAGGATATCAGCTCACGATTGAGTGTCCGTATTGGTGAGGGAGTTGCTTCCAGCAATATCATACGGATCGCCAAAGAAGAAGAAGCGGGTATTATCATTATGCCCACCCGGGGCCGGGGTTCAATTAAGAATATTCTTCTGGGCAGTACGGCTGACCGTGTGGCCCGCAGATCTCCCATACCTGTTCTGCTGGTACCGGTGAAAAATAAACAATAAAATATATGCTGCTATTTTAAAAAAATAAAAAAATAGGGGTTAAGGAGATGACTATATGCGTCTTGGTGGACCATTATTTGAAGAATATAATAATACTGCAGAATGGGTTGCAATATTAAACAGGGAAGGTTTTCGGGCAGCTTACTGTCCGGTGGGCCTGGATACGGAGGTTAAGGTAGTTGATAGATACCGCAAGGCGGCCCGGGAGAATGATATCATTATTGCGGAAGTGGGTGCCTGGAGTAATCCTTTGAGCAGCAGCAAACAGGAAAAAACAGCTGCTTTGAATAAATGTAAACGGTCTCTGGAACTGGCAGAAAGAGCAGGAGCCCGCTGCTGTGTGAATATTGCCGGCAGCAGGTCCCGAAAGTGGGATGGCCCCCATAAGGATAATTTTTCCCGGGCGACATTTGATTTAATTGTAAGCACAGTTCAGGAAATAATAGATGATGTTGGGCCGGAAAAATCTTTTTTCACTCTGGAACCCATGCCCTGGATTTTCCCTGATTCGGCTGAAGGATATCAGGAGCTTATTCAGGCTGTAGATAGAAAGCAGTTTGGTGTACACTGGGATCCCGTTAATATGATCTGCAGCCCGAGAAGATTTTTTGGGCACAAGAAGATGATTGAGGATTTTATTTCTGAGCTGGATTCTAAGATCAAAAGCTGTCATTTGAAAGATATTATCCTGAGTGATGATTTGACCACCCATCTTGATGAGACTATTCCGGGTCAGGGAGGGCTTGATTATCTTTATCTTCTAAAAAACCTCAACAGTCTGGAACCCGATATACCGGTTATGATGGAACACCTTGCCGGGCTAAAGGACCGCAGGGCGGCCACCAACTTTATCCGTACTCGAGCAGCTGAGATTGATATTGAACTTTGATATATCGGAGTTTTAAAGCCCATTTAAATTTTATTCTGATTTAAATTAGTTTGATTTTAAATAAAAAAAGCTAAATAATTACAAAAAGTTACAGCCAAAAAAATTGAGCAAGAATCAGTTCAGGAAAGGAGAAATTATGGACCGCGGTTTATTGACTTTTCTGGTGTTTGTTATAGCTATGCTGTTAGTGTTTTTGTTTGATTTATATATGTCACATGTGGCCGAATATGATCTGTTTTTTGATCAGATATTTATGACAGTTGAAAATGTTATTTTTTAATACAGATGTTCTGATCTACAGGGAAAAATTTATTTTCAGGAAGGAATAATTGTATACATTGATGTTCCTGGAGTGAATTACTTGACAAATTTTATATTAACGAATATAATTTAAGTAATAAACATAAAACAACATAAAAATTGATTATATCAAAATAGATTTTAAAATAGTTCATTAAATTTATGTTATACTAGACTTCAGTTTTTATAAATGGGTATTATTGATTATTTTTTTAATATACTAATTTAATAGACTAAAGTACCAATTAAAGGGGGGAATAAAAGCAGAAAAAAACTTGCCGGTGTCAATTATTAGTGTCATATTGCAGCAGTGGAGTTATTGTCCTTCTAAAAAATTATAAGGGGAAGGTGAAATAATGAATTACCAAAGAAATGTTTTAAAAACAGGGATGACTGCTTTTTTAGTTCTGTTCCTGGTGTTTGGTTTTAGTGTACTGGCCGGAGCAGAAGATGAGCATTATGGAGGATGGCTGGATGAGATAGTGGTAATCGAAGAGGCCAGTGAAGCGGCCGGTGTCAGTTTGTTAGAGCAGGGAGAAATTGATGTTTATGCTGATACAATAACCAATCCCGAACTTTTTCAGCGGGTTTTGGATTCTGATGATCTTACCTATGATCAGGCATTTGGTTCTTATTCAGAACTTACCTTTAATCCCGCCGGTCCGGTCTTTGAGGGAACCGGAGAGCTAAATCCCTTTGCTGTACCTCGAGTCAGGGAAGCGATGAATTATCTGGTGGATAGAGAATATATTGCCGATGAGATATATGGTGGTATGGCTGTACCCCGTTTCTTTCCACTGGCAACAGCACTTCCCGATTATTCCCGGATGATCACCAAAGCCCGTGAACTGGAAAGCAAATATGCCCATAATCCTGAACTGGCTGAAGAGATCATTGAAGAGGAAATGATTGAACTGGGTGCCGAAAAAGTTGATGGTCAGTGGCACTATGATGGAGATCTTGTTGAACTTTCCATTCTGATCAGGGTGGAAGATGAGAGAAATGAGGTTGGAGATTATGTGGCCAGCCTTCTGGAGGATATAGGTTTTGCAGTTCAGAGAAATTATGCAACTGCTTCCGAAGCTTCTCCTATCTGGCTGATGAGTGATCCTGCTGAAGGAGGTTTCCACATCTATACCGGAGGCTGGATTCTGACAGTTGTTGAAAGAGATGAGGGTATTAGCTGGGCCCAGATGTTTACCGATATTATTATGCCTCAGCCGCTGTTTCAGGCCTATGATCCTGTTGAAGAACTTTATACTCTGGCCGATAGAATCTACAGCAGAGATTTTGATACAGTTGCCGAAAGAGAAGAGATGATGGAACGGGCTCTGGAACTGGGTATGGAGGATTCAGTACGGATCTATTTGATTGATCAGCAGGCTTTTGCCCCCTATAGATCCGATGTTCAGATAACATCTGATCTGGCCGGTGGAATTGCCGGGTCCTATCTCTGGCCCTATACCGCTCGATTTAGAGATCAGGTCGGAGGACAGATGCAGATTGCTCTGCCCAGTATTATAACTGATGCCTGGAATCCTATCGGTGGTAGTAACTGGATATTTGATATGATGCTTATCCGGGCTACAGGAGAGCTGGGATATATCCCGGATCCCTATACCGGACTCCATTATCCCCGCCGCTATGAAAAAGCAGAAGTTTCTATCAGAGAAGGTTTACCGGTAGACTCAACACTGGACTGGGTTGAACTGGAATTTGTTGAAGAAAATGTAGTACCGGAAGAGGCCTGGGTTGACTGGGATGCCGAAGCTCAGGAATTTATTACGGTTGGGGAAAAACATCCCGATGGCTTAACCAGCAGAAGAAAAGCCCGGGTTTATTATCCCGATGATGCTCTGGAAAATGTGATCTGGCATGATGGCAGCAATTTCTCTGTTGCTGATGCTGTTATGAGTTTGATTTTATCCTTTGACCGTGCTCAGGAAGAAAGTGATTATTTTGATGAGTCAGCAATTCCGGCTTATCAAACCTTTACCGGGCATTTCCGGGGGGTAGAAATTGTTTCCACTGATCCGATTATAATTGATTATTATACTGACCAGTACTATATGGATGCCGAGCAGTATATACCCGGACTTTTCCCCTATTATCAGCAGGGCCCGGGAGCCTGGCATAATATGGCCTTAGGTCTGATGGCCGAGGCCGATGAACAGCTGGCCTTTACTATGGACAAGGCAGATAATCTTGATATTGAACACATGAATATGATTGGAGGGCCCAGTCTGGAGGTTCTTGATGAAAAACTTCAGGAGGCTCAGGAAACTAACTTTATTCCCTTTGAGTCTACTCTGGGAGAATTTATTGATGAAGAAGAAGCTGCAGCCCGCTACAGCAACCTGGAGAACTGGTATAATGAAAGAGGACACTTCTGGGTAGGTACCGGACCCTATTATTTACATGATGCACATCATGTAGAGGGTATTGCCGAGCTGCGTAGGTATGATGACCATCCTGACCCGGCTTCAAAATACGAGATTTTTGCAGAACCAATGATACCGGAAATTTCACTTACCGGAGACGGGGTTATCAGAATTGGCAGTGATCTGGTTTATGATGTCAGTATCACTTTTGAGGGTGAGCCTTATCCTGCTGAAATGATTGATGAGGTAAAATACCTTATCTTTGATGCCCAGGATAACCTGGTAGCTACAGGAGAAGCTGAACATGTAGGTGAAGCAGACTTTGAGGTTCACATTGGAGAGGAGATCACCTCTCAGCTCATACCCGGAAGAAGTAGAATCGAGATAATCGTCACTTCTTTCTCAGTTAGTCTGCCGACCATTGAAGAACTGGGTCTGGTAACATTTGAATAAGAACAAATTTGAGAAGTAAGTTAAGTCAGAAAAATAGATTTATCGGACCAAAGGGAAGCCTTTTTAAGGCCTCCCTTTTGGTCTGTATTTTGGAGGAACAAGGAGGCTAAGAAATGAAAGAGGAGGAAACATTAGAAGAAACTGAAAAATATGCTGTTGATTCCCTGGAAGATGAATCCTCTTCCGGTGATGCGGCCCGAATTGCCAAATATATTTTGTTTAGAACCCTGCTGTTAATGATGAGTGTGGTTATTGGAGTTTATCTGGTTATTTTGGTGGCCAATATGGGAGGACAGGTTGATGATATCCGCAGGGCGGAAATAAGTTATAATGTTTCTATGCAGTTGATGGCCATGCAGGATCAGCTGGGTGATATGCCGGCAGAAGAAAGAAGAGAATTTGAACGCCAGCTGCGAGAAAGAGAGGAAAGAAGACTGGGTCTGGATCAGCCCTTTATTTTAAGGAGTTTTGTGTATTTAAGAGATGCTCTAACTCTGGATTTAGGGCGGGCCGAACAATTAACCAGTGATACGGGTTCAAGAAGAGTAAGACGTATTATCCTGGAGCGTTTGCCACCAACTCTGCTGTTAATGATCACATCGTTTTTTATTTTATTTTTTATTGCCCTGTTTGTGGCATTATTTTTATCCCGAAGGTATGGAAGTAAACTGGACCGGGCAATTGTGACCCTGGCTCCGACCTCAGCCGCTCCCAGCTGGTTTTATGGTGTTTTTCTGATATTGATATTTTCTACCGTAGCGGGCATACTGCCCCGGGGCGGGATGGTGGGGGCCCCACCACCGGAGGGAACACTCCCCTATGCTTTAAGTGTTCTTCGTCATGCAATATTACCGGTTACAGCACTGGTGATTGCCGGTGTGTTTATTCAGATATATAACTGGCGCACTTTTTTTCTTATATATTCCCAGGAAGATTATGTAGAAATGGCCAAGGCAAAAGGCCTTTCCAGAAGAAATATTGAATTAAAATATATACTGCGGCCTACTCTGCCGCCTATCATTACCAGTTTTGCCATGGCTTTAATTTTTCGCTGGATGGGCTCTATAGTGCTGGAGAGAGTTTTTAACTGGCCGGGACTGGGGCGCATGCTTTTTGAAGCAATAGGTTTGTATGATGTTCCGGTTATTGTAGGAGCTCAGGTTATATTTGCTTATTTACTGGCCTTTACGGTATTTTTTCTTGATATAATTTATGCAATTTTAGATCCCCGGGTTAAAGTAGGCCAGGGTTCAGAAGGAGGTAAAGCATGAGGTTTTTTAAGAGAAGACTAAATGAGCTTAAACAGTATCCCTCTGCCATAGTGGGAATAATTTTAATATCAATATTTATTTTAACTTCTATAATAACTGTAATTAATATACCCTATGATGAAGCAATTCGTCTGTGGCGGGGAGGGCGAGTCTGGGAGAAAACCCCTGCCAATGCCCGCCCGGTATGGGTGGACTGGTTTACATCAGATGATAAATCACGAACTTTAAATATTGATTCTACGGAAAAAGAAGGAATGCAAATTGTTGAAGATTTAAATGGTCTGCAGCGTTTTGAAATAGAACTACCTTTTGATTATCAGTTTGATGGATTTCCCAAAGAAATTAATATTTTCATGGAAAGTGAATTTGTAAATAACAGTCCTTCTGCCTCAATTACCTGGATAACTCCGGATGGCCGAGAATTTCAAAGCAGGGAGTTTTCAGTAGGTCAGAGCCGTAATTTCCGCTTTGAAAGAGATGACAATGTTAGAAGGGCCTTTCCGGACCAGATTGTAAGGCAGGGACTTTTTGGAATTCCTGATCAGGAACAGCAGGTTAATAAAGGTGAATATAAAATACTTATTAGTGGTTATACATTTAATGAAGAGGATATTGTGGAGGCAGAAGCAGTTCTTTATGGAGAGGTTCATGGGATTGCCGGTACCGACCATCGGCGCAGAGAACTGATTGTTTCTCTGCTCTGGGGGATTCCAATTGCCCTGATGTTTGGAGTTCTGGCTGCAATTGGAGCTACTGTTTCTACCTTTATAGTGGCTGCTATTGGGGTCTGGTATGGAGGAAAGGTTGATTCACTGGTTCAGAGGCTAACTGAAATTAATCTGGTGATTCCTCTGCTGCCTATTCTGGTGATGGTGGGTATGTTCTTTTCCCGAAGTTTATGGGTTATTCTGGTGGTTGTTATTTTAAAAGGGGTTTTCAGCTCTGCTGTAAAAACCTATCGGGCCATGTTTTTACAGGCTCGAAATGCAGATTTCATTGAAGCCGCTGAAGCCTATGGGGCCAGCAATATCAGGGTTATATTTTTCTATTTAATCCCCAAAATTATTCCTACTCTGGTACCCACCTTTATTACCGCAATTCCCGTTTATGTTTTTCTGGAGGCAAGCCTGGCAATGCTGGGTCTGGGTGATCCGGTACTGCCCACCTGGGGTAAAATGATGAATGATGCTCTTAATCAGGGAGCTCTTTATATGGGGCATTTTTACTGGGTTCTGCAGCCGGCAGTTCTGCTGATGCTGACCGGTTTAAGTTTTGCCATGACCGGGTATGCTCTTGATAGAATATTCAACCCCCGCCTGAGGAGGTTATAAGATGGAGGAAAGGAAATATCTTGATATAGAAGATATAGAATTATTTTTTTCAACCAGTGAAGGAACTGTTAGAGCAGTAGACAAGGTAAGTTTTGGGCTCCCCCGGGGGGAGAGTATGGTTGTAGTAGGTGAATCCGGCTGTGGTAAAAGTTCCCTGGGCAATGCCATCTTGAGATTATTACCCCGAAACACAGAAAAATATGAGGGACATGTCTTTTTGAATAGTGAAGATCTTATGAGCCTGAGTGATGAAAAATTTCGCCATGATATTCGCTGGAATAGATTGGCCCTGGTTCCCCAGGCGGCAATGAACTCTCTGAATCCGGTAATTAAAGTACAGGATCAGGTAGCGGAACCACTTTTAGTACATGATATGGTAGATAATAAGGAGCAGGCCAAAGACAGGGTGGTTAAATCATTTAGAAGAGTGGGTGTACCCACTGACTTTTTGCAGCGCTATCCTTTTGAACTAAGTGGAGGAATGAAACAGAGGGTTAGCATAGCTATGTCTCTGGTCACTGAACCTGATATAGTGATTCTGGATGAACCCACTTCTGCACTGGACATGCTGACCCAGGCTAATATTATGAATGTACTGAAGAGGATTAAAGAAGAACTGGGAATCAGTTTTATTTTGATAACCCATGATATTGGAACTTCCAGTGAGATTGCAGACCGGGCTGCGGTAATGTATGCGGGACAGATTGTAGAATATACGGATGCCAGAAACTTTTTTGGTGATCCCCTGCATCCCTATTCTATTAAATTAATGTCCAGTGTACCCCGACTTGATGTGGATAAGGATCTGGATTATATTCCCGGTCAACCTCCCAGTCTGCTGAATCTACCTGAAGGATGTTATTTTGCTGAAAGATGCCACAAGAGATTTGAAAAGTGTTCCCAGGAGCCCCCTTTGTTTGAAGTTGAAGATGACTGGCATGTCAAGTGCTGGCTATATAAGTGAGGTGCTATTATACTAATGGCTGCGAAAAATTTACTGGAAATAGAGAACCTTCATACCTGGTTTGAATTAAAAAAATATGGTTTTGTGACTGTAGGGAATGTGAGGGCTGTTGATAATGTTAGTTTTACCATAGAAAAAGGAGAAGCGATTTCTCTGGTTGGTGAGAGTGGATGCGGCAAGAGCAGTCTGGCCAAAACAATTCTGGGACTGTATAATCCCCGGGAAGGGCATATAAATTTTGCGGGTACCGTTCTGGACAGCAGTGATGAAGAACAGATGGACTGGTACCGGGCAAAAGTTGGCTATGTCCAGCAGGATCCCTATGGAGCCCTACCACCTTTTATGACCCTGAAAAAAATACTCGAAGAACCAATGAAGATAAATGGTATCAAAGATTCTGAGGAGAGAATACAGAGGATTAAAGAGACCATGGAGGAGCTGAAGCTGACTCCGGTTGATGATTTCTTGAGTAAATTTCCCCACATGCTTAGTGGGGGACAGCAGCAGAGGACGGTTATCGCCCGGGCCCTGGTTCTGGATCCTGATCTGTTGATTGCCGATGAGCCGGTGTCTATGCTTGATGCCTCTGTTAGAATTGAGATTCTTGAATTACTGCAGAAAATACAGCATGAAAGAGATCTTTCGGTAATGTATATTACCCATGACCTGTCAACAGTCCGTTATTTTTCGAAACGGATAATGGTTATGTATGGTGGTAAAATTGTGGAGAGGTCCCCGGTAGGAGATCTGCTGGATAATCCGGCCCATCCCTATTCTATTGCTCTGCTGCATGCAATATCAGAACCCGATGCCGAAAATGTTGACACCTACAAGGAGGTACCTTCCGGGGAGCCACCAAGTCTGCTGAATCCACCTGAAGGCTGCCGTTTTCATCCCCGCTGTAAGTATAAAATAGATGGCTTATGTGATGAAGAAATCCCACCTGATTTTGGTTGCGGTATGGAAGGTCATCAGGTGGCCTGCTGGTTATACCGACAAGAGGGGGAGGGTATTCCCGATGATTCGTAGTTATGCACGTCATATAATCATTTCTGGTGCTGCTGTAAGTGTCAGCTGGATTCTGTCCTTTCTGATGGTTCTGGATGTAATTACTCCCAGTTTTTTGCTGGTGATCATAACCTATGCCCTGGCCATCATGGGTCTGTTTGTTGGATTTTTAGTTGCCTTTAATATTTTCCAGATTAAAAAGAAAGAGGGAGAACAGTACTCAACAGGCAAAGAAAATGAGGAGTATTCTCCATTTTATATGACCAATGGCAGTGAATAAGATTTTATGACCACTGGCAGTGAATAAGCAAAACCGGCCCTCAGGGCCGGTTTATTATTGGAGTTTGTTTTATTATAGAGTATTTTAAGAAAACAAAAAAATATCCCCGGCTGTTAAAGGGGGACCGGGGATATTTCAATAAGTGGGGAATTAAAATGTAAATTGTTAGGGTACAGTATATATTAAAGGGGGTAACCTTTAATAACATATTTCTTTCTTTTTACTGTATCTAAAGTATAGCATATGACTATTAAACACCAGTTAAAACAAAATTAAAATTACATTAAAATTATAGGTTAAATAAATTTTATTATATTAGTGATTTTGTTAATTGGTTAACTGTTATTTTGTTCTATGATATATAAATTAATATTAATGTGTATATCAGCGTACAGCAGCATATACTGAAATCTTATCAACAGTTATGAAGTAGATACCAATAAACATAAAAGAAGGAGGAAAAATTATGGCCAACCAGGAAAAAGTATATGATCTGGTTATTGTTGGTGCCGGTCCGGCCGGGCTTTCAGCAGCGGTTAATGCCGCGGCCCGTAACCTTGATTTTGTTATTCTGGGCTCGGATCCCCGGAGTCCGAAGCTGCTGCAGGCTCCAGAAATTAACAACTATCTGGGCTATGTAAATATATCAGGAAAAGAGCTATCCGATAAATTTTTCAATCACATACAAAAGCTGGATATCGATTATCGTGAACAAAGAGTGGATAATATCTATGATCAGGGTGACAGATTTTCTTTGTTAATGGGTGATGAGACGATTACGGCCCATTCATTGATACTTGCTGTGGGAGTCAGTAATGAGCAGACTTTACCCGGTGAAGAGGAACTGGTGGGCCAGGGAGTAAGCTACTGTGCTACCTGTGATGGCCCGCTTTATCGTGGCAAAACTGTGGCTGGCCTGGTGCATACAGATGAAGGGGTTGAAGATATAATCTACTTGAGTGATATTGCCGAACAGGTATATATTGTGACCGACCGGGAGCTTGATGATAATATTGTAAAAAAAGTGGAGATAATTGATAAAGAACCGGTCCGGGTGACAGGGGAAAATAAAGTTGAGGGCCTAAAATTTGAGGATGATAGTATGATTGAAGTTGAAGGAGTATTTGTTTTCCGCAGGGTTACACCCCCGGATAAGCTGATGAGTGGACTGGAGACTGAAGATGATCACCTAAAGGTAAATAGAAGTATGGCCACCAGCAAAGAAGGTGTTTTTGCCGCCGGTGACTGTACCGGTTTTCCCTATCAGATTGGGAAAGCAGCTGGAGAAGGACAGATTGCAGCCTTAAGTGCTGCTTCTTATATACAGAAAAAAAGATAAGCTGATTTATGGAAGGTGAATACAATTTTTAGCAAACTACGGTTTATATCAGGCCTGTTATCATACCAAAACAGCCGGGGAATTTCTTTAAAAACCCAGCTTTTATTCTATATACCAATGGCGGCGACTTCAGTTTTGATGATGACCACTCATTCCTTTTTCAATGCAGCTCTTTCAAGACTGCCAGAACCAGAAATCTTTCTGGCTGCTTTTGCCGTAGCAAAAAGTGTGATGCATATATTTGAGAGTCCAATCATGATGATCCGCCAGGCGGTAAGTACTCTGGTCAGCAATTCACAGAGTTATTTTACGGTACGCCGTTTTTTTGTTGTGCTCACATTAATTTCGATTGGTATTCTGTCTCTGGTCGCCTTTACCGATCTGGCGGACTGGATTTTATCTAATATAATAGGGGTGGAGGGTCAGGTTCATCGAGAAGCAGTTATTATTTTAAGTATTTTTGCATTTTTTCCGGCGGTGGCTGCCCTGCGGAACTTCATGCAGGGAATTGCAGTTCTGCTGAACAAGACTCCCCTGTTTACAGCTGCAACCTTTTGCCGGATGGTTTATGTTTTTGTACTGGTGCTTTTAGTTGAGAGGTTGAGTTTTTTGCCCGGGGCGGTTTTTGCCGGACTTATGTTTTTTACGGCTGTAGGTATGGAAGGAGTTGTTATCTTTTTGGGAGTAAAGCTGTCGGAAAAAGATATTCCCGGTAAACTGGATGCAGCTGCTTTATCTTCAGAAAACAGAAGCCCCAAAAAGTCTTCTCAAAATCCAATAACTCATATGTATATATTTCGATTTTTCTGGCCCCTGGTCATTACCTCATTAATTCATATGGCTATGGCCCCGATTGTTAACATGGGTCTGGCCCGGAGTGTAAGTCCAGAAATTGCTATTTCTGCTTATACTGTGGCCTGGAATCTGGGAATTTTGATTTTAAGTCCCACTTTTATGTTTCACCAGCAGGTTATAAATTATTTTGATAATACTCCTGAAAAAACAAAATCATTAAAAAAATTCGGGCTTTATCTGGGTATTGTTATATTTTTGATTATGCTGATAGTTTCCTATACCTCACTTGGTTTTCATATCATGAAGGATCTAATTGGAGTCACAGAAAGTATAGCTTTACTGGCCCGGGATGTGCTCCGATTAATGATTTTTATGCCCCCCATAATTATGCTCAGGCAGTTTTACTGGGGAGTCCTCATGAAGGAAGGGCAAACCGGTTCTGTCAGTATGGGTAAAGTGGCCAATATTATTGCCTTAATTACGGTCATAATTATATTATTAATGATTGGTCCTGCTAATCCTGCCATTATAGGAGCTCTGGCCATTATTATTGCCGAGGGCATGGAGGTTCTTTACCTCTCCCGCTCGGTGCACAGGCTTAAAATCTTATCCGGATGAGGGAAAGAAGACAAATAACAAAATTTCTGTTTTACCTTCCGCTCGTCACGATTGCTGCTCACTCCAGATGCCAGGACCCGGAGACTGTCGGAATGTCGGAACTGAGTTAAATTTAATTTATTCTTGGCCGAAAGATAAGATGGGAATTAGCCCTTTTCTTGAATAAAACAAGAGCAGCATATATCATTATTTTTCACCAGCGAGAGTGGAAATGATCAAAAATTATTAATGGATGGTCCCAATTTAATCTTTATTAAATTCAGCAATATATGGCAGATGCCGGTAATTTTCTTCATAATCAAGTCCATAACCGATTACAAAGATATCGGGGTCTGTGAAAGTAAACCCCCGGTAGGAGATGGGAAGGTTTACCAGCCTTTTTTCTGTATTTTCAATTAAAGTACATATTTTCAGGCTGGCCGGACTGCGGGGCTGCAGATTTTTTATTAAATAACTGTGTGTTAATCCGGTATTGATTATGGCATCTACTATTATGACATGACGACCATCAATACTTAGTTCAAGGTTTTTTTCCAGATGGATTTGTCCTCTATTATCTGCTGCTGCATATCGTTCTATACCCAAAAAATCAATATTTAAAGAAATTGACATTTCTCGTGTTAGATCAGACAAAAAGTAAATAGAACTTTTTAAAATACTGACCATTATCGGATTTTTTTCCTGGTAATCATCCTCTATTCTGGCTGCCATTTTTTTTATTTTTTCTGCAATTTGTTTTTGGGAGAGAATTATTTTACCTATTTTATCAGTATTCATAATATCATTCCCCGGTATTTTTTTTAAAAACTAGACTCCAAAACGTTCAATTATTGACTGAAAATCTTTTTTGTATACTATTTTAATATTTACTTCCGGATATAGTTTTTGTAAAAGCCGGACTTTTTTATTTTTTTCAGTTACATACTCCTGTTTCAGGGTTGTTAATTCAATATACGTGTCGTGCTGGGTAAGATAAAAGTCAGGTCTAAAACCCAGGGAGATATTTCCCTCTGCATCCCATTCCAGAGGAAATTCTGTGGGTTCAAATTCCCATTCAATGTTATGCATATTTAGTATTTGGGCAAATTCTTTCTCACTGGGATGGGCAAATACACGGTTGTTTTCATTTTTATCTTCATCTTCGGTTTCCTGTTCGGTCCCTGTTTGTTTTAAAGGCCGGGATCCCGGCCGGTTTTTATGCTGTTCCTGAAGATAAATAATCTGATTTACCGCTTCTTCAACAGCAAAGCCATCCATATTTACACACAGGTGATAAAGATGTGGTTCTGACCAGTCCTGTTCATATATTCTCCAGACATATTTTCTGTGTTTGCGGTCACTGAGCTCCAGACTGCGTTCGGCCTGTTCTTTTTGCAGACCATAATTTTTCTGCAGTTTTTGGATTCTGCTTTTTTCAGAGGCAATAATGCGGACATGAAGGGCGGCAGGTGTGGTGGCAAAAATTATCTGTGAACCAAGCCCCAGAATTATAAATGAATCTTCTGCTGTTTTCTCTTTCAGTCTGTTTTCAATATATTCAGCAAAGGTTTCTCCGGTCTGGGACTGTTTATTATAAAATTTTGGGCTTTCCTTTAACATATGAAGCTGGTGTTTATTGGTTACTTCCGGCAGCCAGTTGTTGATTACATATTCCCGGGAGATTAATTCTACCCCCAGTTTTTCGGCCAGCAATTCAGCTACTTCATCTCCTCCACTGGCCGTCTGACGTGATACAGTAATAATGAACAAATTTGATTCCTCCTTAATTTTTTATACGGCATAACTTCTTATTTTATTAATTCTATATCTACAGTTTAATTCCTCTATTATCAATACTTTTATTGTGTTTTTAACTTTTCAATTACCGAATTTTAATCGAGCCAGCCCTGTCCTTGAATAAGGACAGGGCCGAATCATTTTTTTTATACATTCAGCTTAGCTGTTTGATATTGAATTAGAATTGTTATTTTATTGTTACTTTTTCGGCGAAATCTATTGACAATTGGTCTGTTTAAGTGTATAATATTAGTATAAAAATTCCAATTGACTATTCCCAAAACATATAAACCTTATGATTTTTAATCCTAATAAGGATTTTTATTTGTTTTTTCGTAATATTATATTAATAATAAGATTGGCAATTTAAAAAACAAAAACATATTTATATGTATTAAGAAATATTATATATTTTATTAAAACTCAAAAATATACGGCAGGAAAGGAGATACAGATAGCGGATTTTCTGGTTCGGATTATATGAGGAAATCTGTTATTTGATTTTATTATGAAAAAAAGTTTTTATTTTCTTTTTTTAATATTCTTTCTTTTATTTATATTTTCTTTAGATATACAGGGCAGTACTCTGGATTCCGAAAATCTGGATATACCATATCCCAGTTATATATATGATTTTTGGGAAGAACCGGTTTCAGCCCCCCAGGCTTATTACCCGGACCAGATAATAACCGGTAAAGATCTGGGAGCGGGCTCTTTATCAGAGCCAAGAGATTTACACATCAGCAGTTATAATCAAAATATTTACATTGTAGATAGTGGTAATAACCGGATTATTGAGCTAAATCCGGACTGGACGGTAAAAAGAATCATAGATAGTTTTACTAACAGAGGAGAAGAAGATTTTTTTAATAATCCCCGGGGAATTTATACCAATCCGGCCGGTGATTTATATATTACAGACCGGGATAATGGGCGGATAGTAATCCTGGATCAGGAGCTTAACTTAAAGAATATAATCCATTCTCCCGAAGGTCAGGTGGGAGATGTAGATTTTACCGATTTTCGTTTTCGCCCCTCCAAAATTGCAGTTGACAGGAGAAACAGGATTTTTGTAGTTGCAGATGAGGTTTATGAAGGAATTATGGAGTTTGATATCAGAGGTGAATTTGTAGGATTTTTTGGAGCACCTTCGGTTACGGTGGATCTTTTTGAATATATATGGAGGCGTTATTCACCTCAGGAGCGCAGAGAACGTCTGGCCCTGTTTTTACCCACAGAATTCAGTAATCTGGATGTTGACAGGGAAGGTTTTGTGTTTACAACAGTGGCTACGGGGACAATTGGGGAAGAACATTTTATCAGAAAGCTGAATACAGCCGGACGGGATATCTTATTAAGAGAGGGTTTTACTCCTCCCCGTGGTGATTATGGATCTACTTTAATGGATGCAGCGGGGGAGTATGTGATTCCCGGCTCTGTATTTGTGGATATTACCGTAAGGGAAAATGAAATGTATAGTGTACTTGATCGCAGAAGAGGTAGAGTTTTCACCTATGATAGAAGAGGAAATTTACTTTATGTATTTGGTTATGATGGTCATCTCAAAGGCGGTTTCCGTTACCCACGGGCGGTTGAAGCTCAGGGGGAAAAACTGGCAGTACTGGATGGCCAGACAAATAGGATTACGGTTTTTAAACCTACAGAATATGCCCGGAAGATCCACCAGGCCCTGGATTATTATCATAGTGGCTCCTACCAGAGATCCGTTGACATCTGGCGGGAAGTACTGCGTTTGAATGCCAATTATGATTTGGCCTATACCGGTATTGGTAGAGGAGAATTATTTCAGGATAATTTTGAAGCCGCTATGAATAATTTCCGCCGGGGTGAAAACAGACTGGATTATTCCCGGGCCTTTGTTCATTATCGTAAAGAAGTAATAGAGGAGAATATAACATTAATTGGATTGCTGCTGTTAATTATTGCTGTATTGTTATTTTTGATAATTAAATTTCGGGCCCCGGTTCTGGGATATCTGGAAAAAATTAACCAAAAATTAGAAAATAGATTTGGGAACCGAAATAATAATGAATCCGAAAAAATCACTGTTGTAAGTTTAATATATGATGCACTCAAAAAAACAGTTGATCTCTTTTTCTATGGATTTCAGGTAATTTTTCATCCGGTAGGGGGTTTCTGGAATCTTAAACATGAAAAACCAAAGAGTATTGCTGCTGCCACTTTCCATTTAATTATCGTAATTATAACCTTTATCTTTATGAGACAGTATACCGGTTTCATCTTTAATCCCCGGGACCTGACAGAGTTAAATACCCTGGTGGAGATTGCCAGTGTACTTATCCCCTTCTTTTTATGGTGTGTGGTCAGCTGGTCCTTAACCACCCTGATGGAGGGTAAAGGCACTTTTACTGAAATTTATATAACAACAGCTTATTCCTTAATTCCTGTGGCTTTTATTAATATTCCCCTGACAGTTATCAGCAATTATTTGACCGGTGAAGAGCATATGTTTTATCTTTTTATTCTGGTAATGTCAGCAGTCTGGGCTTTCATTCTTTTGTTTTTTGGAACTTTAACCATCCACGAATATACAGCCACAAAAATGCTTTTGGTTACGGGAGCAATAATTCTGGGCATAACATTAACCATGTTTATTGGTTTATTGTTTTTCAATCTGGTGGAACAGGTTTTTGGTTTTTTCAGTGATATATATATGGAGATTGTATATAGAATATAGGAGGACAAAATATGTTCAAAGCAAAAACTATGACTGTAATATTTCTTGTTTTCATTGTACTTTTTCAGGTCGGTTCTGTCCTGGCAGAGCCGCTGGAATCTTTTGATCTGGTACATGAAAACCGGCATCTGCAGCTGTATATGGATTACCAGACCACCGAGATTGCTGTGTACTGTAAAGAAACTGACCGGATATGGTATTCCAACCCCCCCGGCCGTGAGGAGCAGGAGACGATAGCCCGGGGTCGAACCAGAGATCGTCTTAGTTCCCAGCTGCAAATTAGTTTTTATACCCCCGGGGACAGACAGCGGTTTATGAACAATTATACTGATAGTATACTAATTGATCAGTTTGATATCCAGAGACTGGAAAATGGGGTTAGAATAGATTATCAGCTGGGTGCAATCTGGCAGGAGGAACAGTATATACCGATTATGATCAGCCAGTCCCGGATGGAAGAAAAAATACTGCAGAAAATAGAAGAAGGAGACCGGGAATTGGTCAGCAGTATGTACTATTCCGTCAAGCTTGTGGAAAAACCGGAGGATTATGAAAGATTTGATGTATATGGTGTTGATAAAGAAGAAGTTTTTGGGGATTATACCATGGTTACTGAAGAGGAGCTTTCAGAGCGGGACCGTCAGCGTTTTTTCAATAATCTTTTCACTCGAATAGTAGACAACAGGGAGGAGTACAGTGAATTTGAGGATGTAACAGGTGAGGATATTATTCATTTTTCTGAAGAACAGGGTTATATATTGAGGGATCGTCTGGCAAGCTGGGATTTGGAGGATTTAATTGATGTTTTACAGAAGGCAGAATATACACCCTGGGATGTAATAGAAGATCATTTGGCCAATAATTTAAATCCCCCACAAAGAAGTATTCGAGTTTTTGATATTCCCCTGGAATACAGGCTGGAGAGGGACACTCTTGTAGTTAGTATTCCTGCAGACGAGATTAATTATCCGATAGATGCACTTGATCCTGACCGGGATGGTCTGCGTTCCACTATGCCCCTTGTCAGAATCAGGGTTCTGGAGAACTTTGGGGCTGCCGATAAAACGGAACAGGGGTATATGTTTGTACCCGATGGCTCGGGAGCTTTGATATATTTAAATAATGAAAAGACGGGCAGTCCGGCCTACAGCCAGGACCTGTATGGAAGAGAATTGTCCAGCAGGCCCAGAGAAGAGATGAGATCCCACCAAAATGACCTCCATTTACCGGTTTTCGGATTGACCAATGAACAGCAGGCCTGGCTTGCAGTAATTGAAGAAGGGGCTGCAATAGGGAGAATTGAGGCTGATATATCAGGAAGAACCAATTCCTATAATACTGTAAATGCCTCCTTTAATACCATTCCTCAGGCCCAGGTTTCTTTAAGCGGACATCTGGAGGATCATGAACAGAGATTTATGAATGTTTATCAGTCCCGAAGCTATAAAGGAGATATCAGCATACGTTACCACTTTTTAGATGAAAGTGAAGCTGATTATGTAGGAATGGCCCATACCTATCAGGATTATCTTGAAAATAGAGGTCAGATTGAACAGCTGGAACCTGTTGATAATATCCCTTTTATGCTGGAAATACTGGGCAGTATTCATAAACGAGGACGGGTGCTGGGTGTGCCCCTGAGAGTAGTAGAGAGTCTAACAACTTATAATCAAACTACAGAGATTGTTGACCAACTTCTGCACCGGGAGATAGAAAATATCATTTTAAAATATACAGGCTGGTTTAAAGGAGGTACAGAGCACAATTTTCCCGGTAATTATAATCTTGAATCGGCAGTGGGCACCCGGGAGGAACTGATAGCTCTAGAAAGTTATTTAAGAAATCATAATATACCTTTTTATCCGGAAATAGGATTTCAGTATTTATATAATAATAAACTTTTTGATGGATTTAGGGCCCGCAGAGACGGGGCCCGCTTTATAAACCGCAGAACAGCCTATGTTAGTGAATATAATATGGCTAACTATCAGGTGGAATCCGGGGACCGGAAACATATTCTTTCCCCGGGCAGATTGGAACAAACAGGAGAAGACTTTATGTCCGGTTATGAAAGTCTGGAAATAGAGAATCTGGCCTTACGACATATTGGCCAGCATTTAAATTCTGATTACAGATATAGGACAGACCGTTTAATAGACCGGCCCTCATCAGAGGAACTTATTGTTGAACACCTCAGGGAACTGACAGGCAGTTATGATCTTAATCTTATGCTTAAAGGAGCCAATGCCTATACTCTGCCCTTCAGCAATATATTAACCGATATGCCGCTGCAGAAGACACCTCATAATATTATTGACCGGGGTATACCTTTTATGCAGATAGTACTGCACGGATATTATAATTATTCCGGACAGCCGATCAATCTAACAGCAAGAGAGGACAATTTCCTGAAAATCCTGGAAACGGGAGCTTTGCCCTATTTTAAATGGATATATGAACCCTCTGATACAGTAAAACACACTCCTTTTAGTGAATACCACAGTCTGCATTATGGGGAATGGATCGAAAATGCTGCTGATTATTATCACAGCTTAAATGATGTTTTACAAAAAGTTCACCATTTACCTATTGTAGAGCATAAAAAAATTCAGGATAATGTTTATTTAACCGGTTTTCAAAACGGCAGAGAGATCATAGTAAATTACAGTTCAAATAAGGTAGAATACAAGGGTGAAGAAATTTCTGCCGGCAGCTATCTGGTAAGAGAAGGAGGGGCGGAATGAAAAAAATTAAAGATATATTTAATTTAAAAGATATATTCAATTTAAATGTCAGACAGGAGTATACCATTGCTGCATATGTTTTTTGTATGCCTTTTATAATCGGATTTTTGTTATTTTTCCTGGTTCCTTTTATTCAGGCGGTTTATTTTAGTTTGAGCTCTCTGGAACTGGTTTCTGAAGGATTTATACTGCATTATGAAGGATTCAGAAATTATGCCTATATATTCTTTGTGCATCCCAACTTTATTACCATGTTTTTTGATACAGTAAGACAGATGTTGGTAGATCTCCCTCTAATTCTTGCTTTTAGTTTTTTTACGGCAATTATTTTAAATCAAAAATTCCGCGGCCAGTCTATGGCAAGAGTGATATTTTTTCTCCCGGTTATTATGGCAGCCGGTATTGTGCTGCGCATGGAGGAGATGGATTATATGACTCAGGCGGTCCGGCAGGGTCAGCAGGCTGAATATATATTTAGTGGTGCAGCTCTGCGGAATTTGTTTTTACAGGCCCGTATGCCTGATGAATTTATTGAATTTGTGCTGGATAGTGTGGAAAGAATACCTCAGATCATCAGATCATCCGGTATTCAAATAATAGTTTTTCTGGCCGGCCTGCAGTCTATTCCCCGGTCTATCTATGAGGCGGCAGAAGTGGAGGGGGCTACCCCCTGGGAAAATTTCTGGATGATTACTTTTCCCATGCTCAGCCCTCTGATACTGACCAATATTGTGTACACTGTTGTAGATTCCTTCACTGCTGCCGACAATGAACTGGTTCAGCTGATCCGCTCTACAGCCTTTGGGGGGGCCGGTTTTGGAGTCTCCATGGCTATGTCAATGCTGTATTTTATATCTATATTAATTATACTGGGGGTTGTTTTTAAGCTGCTTTCCGGTTGGGTTTTTTACCATGAATAAGGGAGGAGTATAATGGATAGTACTGAAAGAACGGCAATTGATAAAACAAAATTAGAAAAAATCAGACGTTTCTTTAAATATAGAATCAAAAAAAAGCCTGTTAAACTGCTGATTAGTTTGATTAGAGCCCTATTTATAATTGGTGCTGCTTATATAATATTACAGCCTCTTTTGACCAAGATTGCTTCATCTTTTATGACTGAGCCTGATCTTTTTGATCAGACTGTGGTCTGGATTCCCCGCCAGTTTACCCTGGAACATTACAGAACTGTCTGGGATCATATGAATTATCCCACTACTCTTTTTAATTCATTTGTATTAAGTATTATGGTCAGCTTACTGCAGCTTACAGCCTGTACTATGGTGGGTTATGGGCTGGCCCGCTTCAAATTCAAAGGTAATTCCCTGCTTTTTGGTCTGGTAATTTTTACTTTAATTGTACCTCCCCAGCTGTTTATGATTCCTTTATATTTAAACTTTAGATTTTTTAATTTATATGGTCTGCTGGGTGAAGAAGGGATTAATCTGCTGGGCACCTACTGGCCTTATGTATTGACTTCGATTACAGCCACCGGTTTACGCAATGGTCTTTTCATATATATAATGCGGCAGTTTTTTAAGGGTATGCCCCGGAGCCTGGAAGAAGCGGCCTATGTTGATGGTGCGGGTCCTTATCGTGCATTCTTCCGAATAATGCTGCCCGGGGCTGTACCGGGAATGATAATTGTATTTTTGTTTTCTTTTGTCTGGACCTGGAATGATTACTTTTTTATGAATCTGTTTATTGGGGGCAGAGGTGGTTTTTTAACCCAGGCTCTGGATGGTCTGGCCCTGAAAGCTCTGGAGGGTGATCATGATCAGCTGGGAGGCCAGTATGCTTCTCTGATTAATAATACAGGGAGTTTATTTTTCATTGCCCCCCTGCTGTTCTTGTATGCCTTTATGCAGAGATACTTTATTGAAAGTGTTGAACGGACCGGAATGGTTGGTTAGTACTACCTGAGCCGATAAGAGCTGTGCTTTTAAACAACAACCAATATCATTATTTTTCACCAACAGAAGTGGAAATGATCCATTTAATTTCTGAAATAACAGTACTGTCATAATTGCAATCATAAATTAAAAAATCTTAAAAATAATACTTTCTGCAGGTCAGCCACCAATTTATTATGAAAAATTCATTATAGCCCAATTTAATCAGTGATATGTTATTTTTTTAACTTCGAAAGTTGAGCTATTTTTTAAATTAGCTGAAGATCTTCTTGTTATCTGGTTCCATCTATCAAGTTTTATAACGTTAAAAAGGTGCCATACCTTTTTATATAAAAAGAAAAATATGATTTAGAAGGGGGTGCTGCAGGGGCTTAAAAAATAGTGCCAATATTAATAAAGCTTGTGTTTTGATTCAGCAACACCAAAAACAAATTTAAACAGGAGGTAGATTTATTTGAAAACAAAACTTACCATTTTAACAGTATCTTTACTGGTGCTGATTCTGGCTTCAGGAGTAGGGATGGCCTTTGATCCTGTTACAGATCTGGGAGATGTTGATTTTGGTGGTCAGGATATAACCTATATGTGCTGGTATAATCCTTTTGAAGCTTTTGAAGAAGGGGGAGATTATGCCGGGCGGCTGGATGAGGCCAAAGAAAAATTCAATATTGGAGAAATTAATTTTCTGGAAGTTCCCTGGGGTGATGACCTGGTTAATATGGCCATGAGTCGTTTGATGGGTGGAGATGCCGCTTATGATATCTGGTTTGTACCCACCGGTCATGCTCAGTACTGGGATCTGGCCGCTGAAGGAGCTTTTTATCCGGTTAACCGGATTCTGCCAGAAGCATATTATGAAGCCATGCCTATGGATTTACAAATTATGTTTGACGAGCTTTCAATCAGGGGAGAAATATATGCTTTTGGTCTGGGTAATGATCACTATGATAATATAAGATTTATGGCCTGGAATAAAGAACTTTTTGATAGAGAAGGTTTAACCCCTCTGGATGAGCTCTGGGAGCAGGATGAGCTGACCTGGAGTGCTGTAGAAGATATTGCCATTGAAGCTACCAGAGATACCACCGGTGATGATGAAATAGACCAGTGGGGTCTGGGTTATTTAGGTGGTCCGGTGGATATGGTTATTGCCAATGATGGTACAATTATAACTCAGGATGAAGAGGGTAGATTCCAATTTGTGATGCACAATGATGAAAAAGCAATTCGGGCAGTGGAAAAATATGTGGAATGGGACACAGATCTCGGGATTATCGGAGATACCTGGCAGAGGCTGGACTGGATTGATGGTAATATAGCCATGGCCCCCATTCAAATATGGCAGGCTGGAGATGATATGGAACAGCTGGAATTTGAGTGGAGTGTAGTTCCTTTCCCCAAAGGCCCGGATGCCGCTGATTACCGCTTCCCGACCACCGGCATGGATTCAGTTTATATTCCGGCCAGTGCCCGGGATCCGGAAGGACTAGTGGCCCTGCATAATTTCCTTTATCCTCTTGAGGAACATCTGGAAGGCCGGGAAGAAACCAGAACCGCTAATGCCCCGGACAGAACAGCCTATGAAACCTATCTCATGGGAGAAGAAAATTTCTCTGCGGAAAGTGTAGCAGCTATTGTGCCTGTTACCGGTGAATACTGGGATGGGGACACTCCTTTTGGAGCCGCTATTTCCACTATACTGTGGGAAGGTGAAGATATTGCTCCCACATTGAATGCCCATGCCAGTTCCATACAGGCTCTGCTGGATGAATATTTTGGCCAGTAAAAGCAAAAATGTGATTTGAGATGTACACAATATAAATACAAAAACGATGTTTGCCTAAAAAATAACGGTATTAAATAAAAAAGAATGCCATCTTCCTTTAAAATCAGGAAGGTGGTATTTTTTTATATAATATTTTAAATAACAGCAGAATTCTGATATAATAAATAAAATATTTATGAAATCATGTTTTCAACTTTCTTTTAAGAGGAAGTATCTGTTATTTGTATAATTTTATTTAATATCCCTATTTTTGAATATCTCTACAGGATAAATTTATTTTATGAGGAGTGTGAGAAGGTAAATGAAATATATCAGCACCCGTGACAATTACAGGCCGGTGCCTTTTGCCGAAGCTATCAGACTGGGGATGGTGCCCAGTGGTGGCCTGTTTGTCCCCGAAAAGATTCCTGAACTTAGCTGCGAGGATTTGGATCATATGGTCGGCAGTTCCTACAGGGAGACGGCATTTTTAATTCTCCAGGAGTATCTCACCGATTTCAGTGAAGGAGAAATCAAAGGAGCTCTGGCCCGGGCCTATAACTCCACAAATTTTGACAACCCGGAAATTGCCCCCCTGCATAAGCTGACCTCCGGACAGTATATTCTGGAGCTGTGGCATGGCCCCACGGCCGCTTTTAAAGATGTGGCTCTTCAGCTGATGCCTCACCTGCTGAAAAAAGCATTAAAAAAACTTGATGTAAAAAACGAACTGGTTATACTGACCGCGACTTCGGGAGATACCGGGAAAGCTGCCCTGGAGGGTTTTCGGGATGTAGAGGGTATAAAAATAATTGTTTTTTATCCCGAACAGGGAGTGAGTAAAGTACAAAAAAGACAGATGATTACCACCTCCGGTGAAAATACAGCTGTGGTGGGGGTGGAAGGGAACTTTGATAACTGTCAGACTCAGATTAAAAATATATTTGCCGATAAAGAATTTAAAGAACAGCTCCAGCAGTCGGGTTTTGAGTTTTCTTCGGCCAATTCAATAAACTGGGGCCGTCTGGCCCCCCAGATAGTATATTATTTTTACTCCTATGCTGAACTGTGCCGAAGAGAAGAAATTGAACCAGGAGCTTTGGTGAATATAACAGTTCCCACCGGTAATTTCGGAAACATTCTGGCCGGTTATTATGCTTACCGCATGGGCCTTCCGGTAAAGAAGTTTATCTGTGCTTCTAATGATAATAATATCCTGACCGATTTTATGCAGTCCGGTCTTTATGATACTGACCGAAAGTTTAAAAAAACGATCAGTCCTTCAATGGATATTTTAATCTCCTCCAATCTGGAGCGTTTTTTGTTTGAAATTACAGACCACCAAAGTGAACTGATAAATGAGTGGTATAACAGGTTACTCAGGACCGGCAAATTTGAAATTGATCAAAAACATCTCACGGAGATAAACAAAATAATGGCCGGAGTCTGCTCCCGGGAACCGGAAACCAAAAAAACAATCCACCACATATATCAAAAATATAATTATATTGTAGATCCCCACACAGCGGTGGGTATCAAATCTTATCAAAAATACAGAGCAAAAAGTGGTGACCGGACCCCGGTTATAATTGATTCTACAGCCAGTCCTTTCAAGTTCAGTCCGGCGGTAATGGAAGCTCTGGAAGGAGAGCTAAAAACAAAAGACGAATTTGCTATTTTAAAAAAACTGGCCCACAAAACCGGGTCTTCAATACACCCCGGCTTACAGGGGCTGGAGACAGAGAAAATAAGACATGACCGCAGCTGCAGTGTTGAGGGCATAAAAGGGCAGATAAAGGAAATACTCCGACTGTAAGTTAATATATGGTAGGTTTATGAGATCTGATTTTGGGATTTTGATATTTAATTTTCAGCCAAATAGATAAATAAAGACCCCGTCTGGAGCAGTATGGAGGATGGGGTTATTTTTTTTGCCTCATAAAATAAATAAAATTAATATAAATATTAAAAAATATAATAAAATGAGCTAAAAAATAAAAATAATTAAAAAAGTACTTGACAATATTAAAGAAAGAGTATATAATTTGAAATGAAAGGAGGAGACCACAATGAGCCAGAAGATACCACAAAAGTGTCCCGCCTGTTCGGGTCAGCTAAAAGTAACCGGTATGGAATGCAGAAGATGTGGCACCGAAATCAGAGGAGATTTTGAACTGGATGATTTGTTTCAGTTAACCCCCGACCAGCTGGAATTTTTAAAGATTTTTATCGGTTCCCGGGGCAGTATAAAAGAAGTGGAGAAAGAACTGGACATGTCTTATCCCACAGTACGCAGTAAACTTGATAACCTGATCTCTAGTCTGGGTTTTGAACAGCCCGGAATGTCCAGAAGAGAAAGAGATGAAAAAAGAAATAATCTCCTGGATAGGCTGGAAAAAGGAGAAATTGATCCCCAACAAGCAGCAGAAGAACTAAAAAATTTATAGAGGAGGAGCAAAAATGAGTGAAGAGAGAATGAGGATTCTGGAAATGCTGGAACAGGGAAAAATTAACACCGAGGAGGCTGAAGAGTTATTAAAATCACTGGGTGAGGGAGAAGTCAAACCCCAGGTTTCCGGGGGTAGAAAGAAAAAATCCCTCAAAATTCTGGTTAGTGAAGATGAAAGTGAAAAGGTCAATATTACCTTACCACTGGGGCTGGCCCGGGGCTTACTCAAATTTATTCCCTCTTCAGCCAAAGAAACTTTAATAAAGGAAGATATTGACCTGGATCAGCTGCTGTCTTCAATTGATGAACTGGAAGAAGCCGGAGAACTGGTTCGAATAGAAGATGGTGAAGACAGAGTAATTATCAAAGTGGAGTAAATATTCAAAAGGAGGAAATTAAAGTGCAAAAAGAACGGGAAAAAATCAAACAAATGGTTCGGGATAATAAAATAAGTTCCGGGGAAGCTGAAAGTCTACTCTCAGCTCTTGATCAATCAGAAAATAAAGCAGAAGAAAACAGTGTTCATTCAGATGCTGATTCTCTCCATCTTGATTTTTCCAGTCTGGGCAGTACCATTTCTACTCTGGTTAATAATTTTATGTCCAACAGTTCAATAGGCAATAAGGGCAGTAAATATCTGCTGGAAAGAGAAATTGAGGGTGGGTATGATCTGGAAGCTATGAATATTGAGATGGAAATCAAAAATATAGGTATAAATATAACCGGGCATAAAAAGGAAAATATCATCTGCAGAGCTGAACTAAGAATCGACACTGAAGAACAAAGTGAAGCTGAAGAATATTTTGCTGATGCTTTAAGTTTTGATGGAAGTAAAGGGCTGCTCTCTTTTTCAGGCCGCGAGGAAATTAAATCAGGAACCATCAATTTATTCATACCGGAAAACGGAAAGTATAATTTATTTTTAAATAGCAAAAATGGTTCTTTAAATATTAAACAGATTTCCATTCTGAAAAGTCAGTTAACAACCAAAAATGGAAGTATAAATCTTTCCGACATATCAGGTACTCAGCACGAATTAGAGACCAAAAACGGTTCAATATTTTTCCGGGGTCGGGCGGAAAGAATAAAAGGAACCACAAAAAATGGGAGTATAAAATGTATAGCGGAGAATGATCAATCCGGGGAAATCGATTTAAGTTCCAAAAATGGGAGTATAAAAATAAGTGTACCTGATAAAATTTCATCCAGACTGGATATGCAGACCCGGCTGGGCCGTATTAGTGTGGGTTTAGATAATCCCGAGTACAGCCAAAAAACGATAGAAAGAGCTGAAAAACACTTTATTGTTGAAAACAAAGTTAAAGCTGGCCCCGAGCAGCTGAACTGTAAACTGGAAACGGTTAATGGCAGTATTAATGCAGCCTAATGTTGAGATGATTAAAAAGAAGGGGTCCTCCCCGATAGTTTACAATAACGGGAAAGGGCCCCTGAAGCTTTAGACTAATTTCTTATACTGTTTTTTTAATTCTAAAAAAGAGGGAGTGTCCGCAAACCATTCCCGGCCGGTTACCTGATTGGCACATTCTTTGTAAATATCTGATGCCAGCTGCAGTACTTTTTCCGGCAGGGAATCCGGTTTTGTACTGACCTGTTTTTTCCATTCAGCTTCACCGGTTTTTTTGGCCTGTTCTGCTTCTTTTTGCCATTCTGTGCCCCGGTAATATTTACGTACAGCTTCTTTACTGATACTAAACCCTTCATAAGAAAAGCGGCATTCATCGGGGGTGCCTACGGCATCTACAACCATGATATTTCTGTTTTTATCAAAAGCCAGTTCAATTTTTCCATCCAGGTTTTGGAGTCCGGCTTTTTTTACCTCCCGGGTAATTGTCTGGTTAACTTTGTTTAATGTATTTTGTATTGTGGTGTATTCTTCTTGAGTCAGACCGGCGATTTCGCGAGCTTCCTGCCAGCTTATGTAGCGGTCAGAGGCTTCCAGTTTGGTGGATACATCAAAAATAGGCTCATCCAGGGTTACTCCCGGTTCCGGTAATTCCTGGAGCCCATAGTCCTTAATGTCTATTTCACCATTTTCAGCCCGGCGGCGAAAACTTGAATTTTCCGGTAGTGTATTACGGTAAATTATTTCTAAAGGGATTAAACAGTTTTTCTGACTGCCGTCATAGATTGAATAATCATAGGTACCATTTTTGTATTCCGGTTCCAGGACATTAACCAGCTGTACTTCCATAATTCCGGATGGTGCCTGCAGCTCATCAATTTTTTTTACTTCATCGTTTTCAACAAGACCACGGTAATGAGTTTTAAGCCCCTGGTTTTCCAGTTTTTCAAAAAAGAAAGCTGTCATTAAACACAGGGCTGCTCCTTTATGGGGGATATGATCGGGCATTTCTCCCCAGTCAAAAACTGAATAACGGTCTGAAAAAACAAACCTTCCTTTACCGGCTTCTTTTTCTTGTGGTTCTTCAATTGTTATTAAATCTTTAACACTTCCCATTAAGTTGTTCCTCCTCTGGATTTTATTGATTATATGGGCAAAGTTTTATATAATAATTTTAAGCTAATAAATATATAAGCTAATAAATATAACTGTAATTATATTCTATTATATCCTATCTATTATATCCTGTTTTGTATTCTGTATTTAATTCTTTATCTTTCAGTTATATTATCATATTTATCTAGAAAAATAAAGAAAAAGTTTGTATATAAGATTTTAATAATCAGGATTTTGGGGTGAGAAGATGGAAGAAAAAGGGGTTATTGTAGAAAATAATAAAGATCACCTGCTGGTCAGGATTGAACGTCATTCGGCATGCAGCAGCTGTGATAAAAATTGTGGGCTGGCCCTGGATTCAGAAAAGGAGGAAGAATATGTACAGATAAATAAAGACCAGCAAAAAGAAGAACAGGCTGAAAATTTTTCTTTCCACCCCGGACAGGAAATTGTGCTGGAGATGGGAGAAAAAAAATTGGTTTTATCCGCATTTTTGGTCTATGTTTTGCCTCTGCTGACTATGTTTTCCGGTTATTTTTTACTGGAAGCCCTTTATGGTACTGAATTATGGGGTGTACTGGGTTCTGGTCTGGGACTGGGTCTGGGATTTTTAGTTATTAGATTTATCAATAATCGCCTGGTAGATGAAGATGAGTTTAGTCCCCGGATAAAAAATATTATTAGCAGAAAAAAGGGAGTTGACAATATTGAGTGATAGAATTTTTCTTCTTGATGGTCATAGTCTGGCCCACCGTGCTTTCTATGCTTTACCCCCTCTTACCAATTCAAAAGGTGAGCCGACAAATTCTGTTTTTGGTTTCTGCAGAATGCTTTTTAAACTTCTTGATGAAGAAGACCCGGAATACATTGCGGTGGCCTTTGATCTGGAAGAGCCCACTTTCCGGCATGATAAATATGAAGATTATAAATCAACCCGAAAAGAAATGCCTGAGGATCTAAAACCTCAGATTGGAAAAATTAAAGAAGTTCTGGCCGCACTTAATATACCAATTTTTTCAGTAGAAGGCTATGAGGCCGATGATGTGATCGGTACTCTGGCCCGGGAGGCTGAAAAAAAAGATTTTATGGTGAAAATTGTATCCGGTGACCGGGATACGGTGCAGCTGGTTACAGATAAGGTTAATGTCCTGTATACCAAAAAGGGGATTACCGATCTCCAGGAATACGACCCCCGGCAGGTGGAGGAAGAATTTGAACTGAAACCGGATCAGATACCCGATATGAAAGGTTTAATGGGTGATAGTTCTGATGATATCCCCGGGGTGCCGGGTATAGGGAAGGTGACTGCCAGAAAATTACTGCAGGAGTATCCCGATATCGAACAGGTGCTGGATAATATTGATCAGATTTCAGGTGAAAAACGCAGGGAGAATCTGAGAAAATATTCAGAGCAGGCCCGGATGAGTAAGAATCTGGGTCAAATACTGGTGGATATCCCCCTGGAGATAGACCTGCAAGACTGCCGCCGGGAAGAACCAAACCAAAAAGAAGTGGTTGAGTTATTTGAAGAACTGGAGTTTGGAAGTCTTCTGGAAAGATTCAAAGATCAGGAGGAAATATCTGCTGAAGAAATTAATATCACCCGGATCAATGAGTTAAAAGAACTGCAGAATTTAATTTCTATTTTTGAAAAAACAGAGAGTCTGGCCCTTATGGTTGGACTTGAAGACCAGCAGGAACCTGTTTTTTCCCGGGCAGAGTATATTATGCTGGCCGACAAAAAGGGGAGTGTATATCTGTTAAGTGCCGATCAGGATTATCTGGATGAAATTGCCGGCCTGGTTAAAGAACAGGATCTGAAACTATATTTATTAAATGCCAAAAATACGGCTATATACTTTAAAAGAAAGAATAGCGAGCTTGCGAAACTGGAATTTGATCCCCTTCTGGCCTATTATCTGCTGCATCCTTCAGAAAATCTTCCTTCCCGGGAAAAACTTTTTGAACAGAGACTGAATGTGGCTCTTGATGATTTAAATGAAAAACAAAAAACAGCCTTTATGCTAATAAATTTATTTCAGATCAGCCAGGAAATGCAGAAAGAACTGGATGAAAAAGAGCTGCTGGAACTTTATCATAATATTGAACTTCCCTTAATAAATGTTCTGGCTGAAATGGAGATCAATGGAGTTCGGGTGGATGTTGATTTTTTAAACAAATTATCCTGTAAATATGAGCAAAAGCTGGCCACTATTACAGAGAAGGTACATGAACTGGCCGGAGAAGAATTTAATATTAACTCTTTTCAGCAGCTGGGTGAGATACTTTTTGAAAAACTTGGTCTACCGGTTATTAAAGAAACCAAAACCGGTTATTCAACTAGTATTGATGTGCTGGAAGAGCTTGAGGATAAACATGAGATTGTACCCCTGATCATTGATTATCGGCAGTGGTCAAAATTTAAATCAACCTATGTAGATCCTCTGCCGGAGATGGTTGATCCTGATACAGAAAGAATTCATACCAGTTTTAATCAGATGGTGACGGCTACCGGAAGATTGAGCAGTACCAATCCCAATCTGCAGAATATACCTATCAGAACAGAAGAAGGTCGGGAAATCAGGAAAGCTTTTATCCCGAATAATGAGGATTGGGTTCTTTTGGCCGCCGATTATTCTCAGGTTGAGCTGAGAGTACTGGCCGATATCAGTGAAGATGAAGCTCTTCAGGAAGCTTTTAAAAAGGGCCATGATATCCATAATGAAACTGCCAGTAAGGTGTTTGGGGTTGAACCCGGTGAAGTTACATCCGATATGCGTCGAGAAGCGAAAGTGATAAATTTTGGAATTGCCTATGGGATGAGTGCCTATGGACTGGCCGATGATCTTGATATCTCAAATCAGGAGGCCGAAGAGTATATAAATCGATATTTTGAAAGATTCACCGGGGTAAAAAAATATATGGATGATATTGTAGACCGGGCGGAAAAAGAAGGATATGTGACTACTATTTTTAACCGCCGACGTTATATTCCAGAAATTAACAGCAGCAATTATCACCGCCGCTCATTTGCCAAAAGAACGGCAATAAACACCCCTATTCAGGGTAGTGCGGCGGATATTATGAAAATAGCTATGATCGATGTTTATGAAGCATTTAAAAAAACTGATTTAAAAGCCCGGATGCTGCTGCAGATACATGATGAACTGGTTCTGGAAGTACCCGAAGCAGAGCTGGCTTCTGCTGCCCGGCTGGTTAAAGAAAATATGGAAGCAGCTGTTGAACTCAGTGTCCCTCTGGTAGTTGATCTGGAGACAGGAACCAATTTACGTGATAAACACGAATATAAGATTTGATTGCTGTTTTAAAAAAATTTATGATAATATTCATGATAAAAATATAATTTCATATGAGGTGGAGAATATATGCCGGAACTACCCGAAGTGGAAACAGTTGTTCGCGGCCTGGAAGACAGAATCCTGGGAGCCCGAATAATTGAAACTGAAATACAGGAAAACAAAATTGTTGGTTATCCGAAGCCCGAACTTTTTAAATCACGGTCAGAAGATCTCATTATCGAGGGGTTAAAAAGAAGAGGAAAGTTTATTATAATTAAACTTACCGGAGCAGTGGAACTGGTTATTCATCTGCGTATGACCGGTAAACTGCTTATTAAAGATCGAAAGGAAGAAATTGCCAAACACACTCACGTCATTTTCAGATTTGATGATGGTCGAGATTTGCGATTTAATAATGTACGCAAGTTTGGCCGGGTATATCTGGTTGATGAATCCAGCCGGACGCAGGCCGGGAACCTGGTCCAGCTGGGTCCTGAACCTCTGGAGTCTGATTTTACTCTGGATAAATTTATTAAATTGTTGGCCAATAGAAGAGGTCAGCTCAAACCCCTGCTGATGAAACAGGAGTTTATTGCCGGTCTGGGAAATATATATACTGATGAAATTCTTTTTGAAGCGGGAATAGCTCCCGACAGAAAGGCTGATTCTCTATCAGAAACTGAAATAAAAAAACTTTACTATGCTATACAGGAGGTTCTGCAGAGGGGTATTAAATTTTGTGGGACTACAGTATCTGATTATGTAAATTGTGATGGTGAACAGGGTAGTTTTCAGGAAAAATTACAGGTATATCAAAAGGGTGGAGAATCCTGTCCTGCCTGCAGCTCAGATATAATAAAGGAAAAAATAGGAGGACGGGCTACCCATTACTGTCCTGTTTGTCAGCAGTAAAGGAACCAAAAAATTAAGGGGGATTATTTTGATTATTGGATTGACCGGTGGTATTGCATCAGGAAAAACAACGGCAGCCTGTTATCTTAAAGAGCTGGGGGCCAGAGTTATCAGTGCCGATCAGGTGTCCCGGGAAATCATGGCCCCCGGTCAGGAGGCTTACCGGAAGGTTTGGGAACAGTTTGGAGAAGATATCTTAACTGAGGAGCAGAAAATCGACCGCAGCCGGCTGGGTGAAATTATTTTTTCAGATAAAAAAAAGCGAAAACAGCTGGAAGAGATAACCCATCCCCTGATTATAAAAAAGATTAAAGAAAAAATTGGTGAACTGCAGGATGAGAGAAAAAAAGAGGTGATTGTGGTTGAGGCCCCACTTCTTTTTGAGGTGGGTATGGAGAATATGATGGACCAGATATGGGTGGTTTACTGTGATCGAGAGACTCAGATAGAAAGGCTGGTCAGAAGAGATAATCTTTCCCGGGCTGAAGCCTGCAGCCGTATAGATACACAAATGCCGCTGGAAGAAAAAAAGGTTCAGGCTGATGTGGTTATAAGAAACTGCGGCAGCAGAGAGGAGCTAAAAAACAAAGTATATGCATACTGGCAGAAAATCGTCAGGTAAGGATAACTCAACTGCAGTTTTTTTCTCTTTATTCTGTTTATTGTTAATAATCATTTATAATTCCTTATGTTTGAGGTATATTATTGGCCTTTTTAAATGCAATAGAGAGAAAGCGGATTATATCCACTTCCACTGGTGAAAAGTAAGGAAACAGGTTTCTGTTGCTGTATTTAAGAAAGGGACTAATTTCCATCTTCTCTTTCGGTCAAGAAGAAACTAAATTTAACTTAGTTCCGATGGTCCTCAGGTCCTAGTACCGGGAGCGAGTCGCAGTCGTGACGAGCGGAAGGTGAAACAGAAATTTCGTTATTAGTCTTCTTTCTCTCAATGCGAGGATGGAGTCCTTTGACTCGCTCGATGCGCTAATGCTGGACCAACCATGTGAATAAAATGAGGGGCAGCAAAATGTTCATATCAGCTGACAGCAACATATACTTAAATCTACCAACGGTTATGGAGGAGAATTATAAAAATTAGTAATGTGAGTGATAAAAAGCTCTGATAATCCAGCCAATATGAACTTTAATCGTGGGTTTTGGAGAAGAGACTTTTTTCAGCATAATCATAAATGAAAACTGCCAAAATAAAGGGAGGGAAAAAAATGAAACAGATCATGGTACCTCTTGCTGATGGACTGGAAGAAATTGAGGCCGTGACCCCAATAGATATCTTTAGGAGAGCTGATTTAGAGGTGGTCACCTGTTATCTGGGAGATGATTCTGAAGTTAGAGGTTCAAAGGAGATTATATTTAAGGCTGAAAAAAGTATCAAAGATATTTCTGCTGGTGAGCTTAAGGGTATTGTGCTTCCGGGTGGTATGCCGGGAGCGGACAATTTAAGGCGAAATAAGATACTGCTGAATTTAATTAACAGTGTAAATAATGCAGGAGGTCTGCTGGCCGCTAACTGTGCAGCTCCTATTGTTTTAGAAAAAGCAGGTATTCTGAAAGGGAAAAAGGCTACCAGTTATCCTGGTTTTGAGGCTCAAATGCCCTCCTGTAATTATAAGGAGAAAAGGGTTGTTAAAGATGGTAATATTATTACAGCCCGGGGTCCGGGAGTTGCTTTGGAATTCAGCTTTAAAATTCTGGAAGAATTTATACCGGTCGCTGAAGTGAATAATTTAAAAGAAAAGATGATGGTAAGAGAATATTAATATATGGGAAGCATTTCCACAATTTTGGTTTTCGTCTTTTCTCCCTCATCTCCCTGGAAATGAGGGGTGATATTCCTCCTCTGAATCAATATTGGGTTATGCCAGATGAAGATTAAGTGAAAAGAGAGCCCATTGAAATGTTATATGTGCTAATTTTGAGTGCTAATTCTGAACAGTCCTGTGTGTATTAAACGGAAGGACAGCAAAATATCTATTTCAGCTTATAGTGCCATTTTTTTAAATCTTCCAGCGGCCGGGGAGGAGAACTATAAATTTATAGAAGTTTGGTAAAATATAAAAGAGAGGTGGAAAACATGAATAAAAGAGGGATATTTTTCCTGGTATTAATGCTGCTTTTTATTTTAATTGGGATTATTGCTGCAGCCGGGCTCCCGGGAACTACAGGTGAACTACAGCCGGCAGAACAGGAAGGTTTAAGGCTGACTCTCGGTTATGAACACCAAAAAGAATTTGATCCGGACCGGGCCCGACTGGTTGTGGGAGTGGAAACAGAAGATACCGATAGAGAGGCCGCTTTTGAAAATAATAATCAAAAGATGAAGCAGATAATGGAATCTCTTGAAGAAGAGAATATTATTTCTCTGGAAACTACTTCTTTTAGGGTAACACCCCGGACCCGGGAAGAAGAAGGCCAGCGGGTGGTTTATTATCAGGTAAGCAATAATATTGCCCTGAAAACAGATGTCCTGGAGGAAGTTGGCCGCTTAATTGAGCTTTCTTTTAATGCCGGAGCAAACAGAATTACTTCCCTGAACTATATGCTGTCAGATGAAAGTGCTGCCCAGGATGAAGTTCTGGCCGAGGCCCTTTTAGGTCTTAAAAGTAAGGCCGGCTTTATAAAAGAAAATCTGGACCTCGATGAAGTCCAGATGATAACTTTAAATATAGAGGACCGTGGTTATTTTAGGCCAACAGAATTTAGAATGGAAACCATGGATGCAGCGGCCACTCCCCCACCAATTAGTCCCCAGAATATTGAAATCAATGTTTCTTTAAATGCTGAATTTCGATTGTATTAGTTATATTATTTCTGTTTGTTTTTTAGTTTTTTGTATTTTTCGGCCAGGTTTTCTGTCTGGAGTGTTTCCATGATATAATGGGCAAATTCTTCACCGGTTACTCCTGTATCCCGACCTGTAACTTTCATTTTTTGCTCATACTGACCGCAAATATCAAGAGCCATTTTTAGTTTTTCTGCCTGCCCGGGATAATTAATGTGGTTGAGCAGCATAGCGCCGGCCCGGGTTATGCTGCTGGGGTCTGCATATTTGGCCCTGCCTTCTTCTACCATTCGGGGGGCTGAACCGTGGATTGCTTCAAACATGGCATGTTTTTTTCCTATATTGGCACTCCCGGCAGTTCCCACACCTCCCTGAAATTCAGCAGCCTCATCTGTGAGTATATCACCATAAAGGTTGGGCAGAACAAACACTTCAAATTCACTTCTGCGTTTGGGATCCACCAGTTTAGCGGTCATGATGTCGATATACCAGTCATCCCATTCTATATCCGGATAATCGGCAGCCACTTCACGAGCAATATTAAGAAATTTTCCGTCAGTAGTTTTAACTACATTGGCCTTGGTTACTACTGTTAATCTTTTTAGGTCATTTTTGTCCGCATATTCAAAGGCGGCTTTTATAATACGGTAGGCGCCTTCTGTTGTGGTTACTTTAAAATCTACCGCCAGGTCATCATTCACATTTATACCTTCACTGCCCAGAGCATAGGCTCCTTCTGTATTTTCTCTAAAAAAGGTCCAGTTTATGTTTTCTTCAGGAACCTCCACAGGTCTTACATTGGCAAAAAGGTCGAGCTCTTTTCTCATGGCTACATTGGCACTTTCAATATTGGGCCATTTATCTCCTTCCCGGGGGGTGGTGGTTGGTCCTTTTAAAATTACATGACATTTTTTTAATTCCTGCAGTATGTCTTCGGGAATAGCTTTCAATTCCTGAGCTCTATTTTCAATGGTCAAGCCTTCGATTTCCTTAAATTTAACCTTACCCGAGCTTATTTCTTCCTGTAAGAGAAATTCCAGTACTTCCTGAGCATTAGAAGTGATGGTGGGCCCTATACCATCACCTCCTACAATTCCTATGATTATAGGTTTTAGTTCATTATAATCAATATAGTCCCCCTGAGCCTTCATGCTGGTGATTCTTTTTAGCTGACCTTCTAAGAGCAGTCCGAATTTTTCTTTTGCTTTTTCAATATCTTCATTCATGCTGTTTCCTCCCCTTATGTACTGGATATTTTTTCAAAGATAATTAACAGAATTATAGTTAACAGTCATAACAGTCAGCAAAAAAATATAACAAATTAAATAGTACAAAGCAAAACAATATAAATCAAAACTTAACACTGAAGCTGTATAAATAGTGTTTTCCAATATAATATTATCGAATAATTTATTTTTATTCAAGTTTATACAGGTATATTTGTTCTGAAATGATATATTTGGTTATCCTGAAAAAATATTATTTTAAGATTTGACAATTTATTATTGCTGTCATGACAGTAATTTTTCTTAAATTAACTAAAATTGACTTCTTGCAGTGCAACTATATTTATATTAAAATTAATTTTAAACATCAGGAATTTGCTTGTTCAAATAATTAAAAAATATGTAAGGAAGACATTTTACCGCTTTACAGAAGTATAAATGGTTCTTATTAAGTATTATTCCATTAGTAAATATTTTTACATTTGTCCTTCTCCTGTATTTTCAACATAAAATGTAATATTGGAGTGGGGTGGACAAATGTTCTAATCCCAAATACATAAAATATTCCCAATATAATAGAAATAGCAGATTAATTTTATAATATCTCCGAAAAATGCTTGTAATAGAAGCCTATTAAAGGTATAATTAAAATGTGGATTTTACGGAGATAAAAAATGGGTTCTTTTGGGCTGCAAAAAAAGATTAAATTATTCCTGCTAAAAGAACAGGTAAAAATGAGCCCGGCAGCAATAAGGAGGTTGATAGAGAGTTTAAAATCTGTTTTGTTTTTAATTTTTTTTAAGATTATTCAAATGTAATTATAATTAATTTATCACAATTTCATCACAAATTATTGTTAAAATAAGATATAGAAGGCCAAAAAATGTTAATTATAGAAAGGGGAAATGATTTTATTTATGAAATTTAAGTATTTAGCACTGTTTACTGCGGCTTTTTTATTGATTTCTGCTTCTGTTATGGGGCAGATGGATTTTGGAATGGGTGCCCCGGATATGAACCAGCCGGTGGCTGAGGTAAATACTGTGGAGATAACATTACAGGAACTTGAACAGAGAGCCGGAGTTCAGCAGTTAGTAATGCAGCTCCAGCAGATGAATCCACAATTTGCCGGTTTTTTGCTGCAGTCGGAAGCTGGACGGGAATTTCTTTTTGAATATCGCAGAGAACTTCTGGAAGAAGAATTAATACCCATGGAGCTTTTGAGACAGAAAGCCGATGAGGAAGGTATTGTTGTTACCGAAGAACAGGAAGATGAATATTATGCTCAGATTGAAGAACAGCTGGAAATGCAGCGTGAGCAGCAGGGCCTGTCTGAGGAAGAATTTCTGCAGCAGATAAATCAGAATATTCCTGATGAAGATATTCAAACCAGTGATGATCTGAAGGAACTGATTCTGCGTGATGCTGATCTTAAGGTTGAAATCCTGCTTGAAGAGCATGTTCTGGGAGAAACTGATGAAGAACTGGATCAGGAGGCTCTTCAGCAGCAGCAGCTGCAGCAGAGAGAGGATTTTGAAAATTATCTGGCAGATTTAAAAGAAGATGCTGAGATCGTAATACATGAAGAAGTTCTCAGAGATATAGATGATTCAGCAGCCGGAATGCCGTTTGGATTTTAAGCTGCCCTAAATATCAAGTTTGGATTTAATATTTTCAAGTACATTCCAATTAAGTACAGTTAAGTCCAATTAAAACAAAGAACAAACCAGGGCCCCCGGAGTTAGGTGGGGGCTTTTTTTGACTGTTTTTTAAAATAGCAGATAGAACGGTCTATTGGTTTTTTTAAAAAAACAGTCATTATCAGAACCCAAAAAGCACAAAAATGAAAAAAATAAAATTTTATCCTTGACAAAGTAATGAAAGTATGACATACTATGTCCAGTGAGCATAAATACAGGTTTTACTTGCTCATGTTAAAAAATCTAGGAGGAATAAATTATAATGATCTACACAGGAACAGTAAAATGGTTTGATGACCAAAAAGGTTATGGTTTCATTGAAAGAGAAGATGGCGACGATGTATTTGTACACTTTTCGTCAATTCAGGAAGATGGTTTCAAAAGCCTTTCCGAAGGTGATGAAGTAGAATTTGAGATAGTTGAAGGTGACAAAGGAGAACAGGCAGAAAACGTAGTTAGTGTTTAGGCAAAAAAATATTGTATAATATCATATATGCAATAAATCCCCGTTTCCTTAAAGGAGCGGGGTTTGTTTTTGAACTATACTTGACAAAAATGCTCAGGAATGATATTATTTTAATAATAATTATTAATTGTTGTTGGTGTAATGTCCAGTATAATAATGAATTATAAAAAATGAATAAAAAATGATAAAAAATAATAAGTTTTAAAAGGATAAAATTAATAAATAACCTGATGGTAGTTAATATACTGCTTAAAACAGTAAATATAGGTGAGCTGTATAAATGAAATTTTTGAAAAAGCGTCAATTCTCCCACATAATTTGAATCCATAGCTGGTTTGAGGTCCTACATTATTATGAGAACATGACAATTTAAAACATTGAAAAGTCTAAATTAATTCAGCATTACAGGTTATTTAACTATTTGAAAATTAAGAGGTGATAAAAATGAGAGATAGTAAAAGCAAATATGTAAATACTGAGGACACTGTTTTGACCACCCATGAAGATAAGCAAATTAAGCTTTCTGAAGTGGATGGAAACTACATCTTACTCTCCTTTCATCCCCTGGCCTGGACCGGTACCTGTGCATCTCAGATGAAATCTCTGGAAAGAAATTACAAAGCATTTAGAGAACTGGATACTGTGGCCTTCGGAATAAGTGTTGATCCGGTACCAACTAAAAAAGCCTGGGCCGAAGAGCTCGGTTTAGAGAACACCAGGCTTGTTTCTGATTTTTGGCCCCATGGCGATCTGGCCCAGAAAATTAATATTTTCCGTAAGCAGGATGGTATTTCCGAAAGAGCCAATATCATTTTGAATAAACAGGGAGATATTTTATACAAAAAAATATACGATATTGGAGAATTACCCGATATGGAAGAAATAATTTCGGAAATTAAGGGTTTGTGAAAATTAGGGCTGAAATCATTTTACAGAATCGAGCCCCAGATGGTCTGCAGCAGTTCTGCAGCAGTATAGAAACTTTAAAATAAAATAGTATAGAAACTTAACAATAAAATAATTACAGGTAAAAATTCCGGCCTTTTTCTGCTGAGGGGGCCGGATTATTTACTTACAGTAGATTATATATTTTTAAAAAAGCAGGAAGAAGAAGCCTTTTTATTGAATTATTATTAGTAGTACATATGTAAAAGGAGGTTCGGTAAATGGAACTGTGGATTATAATCGGATTAATCGTGCTGGGATTTCTTATTTATTTGATAAAAGGATTAATTATAGTAAATCAGGCTGAGGCTATGGTGATAGAAAGGCTGGGCAGATTTAACCGAATTCTGGAGCCGGGGATTAACATTATTTGGCCTATTTTTGAAAGGCCCCAGAAAATTCACTGGGAGTTTGTAACCGAAGATGAAGAGGGAGAACGGGTCGTCAAAAGAGAAACGATTGAAAGGATTGACCTGAGGGAGACGGTTTATGATTTTCCCCAGCAGAATGTGATTACCGAGGATAATGTGGCCATTAAAATTGATGCCATGCTTTATTTTCAGGTCACAGATCCCCAGCATGCTGTCTATGAAATTTCGAATTTGCCGGAAGCTATCAAGAAATTGACTCAGACCACACTTCGCAATGTGATTGGAGAGATGGAACTGGATAAGACACTTACCTCCCGGGATGATATTAACTCAACTCTGGCCAGTATTCTTGATGAAGCAGCAGATAAATGGGGGGTTAAGATTAATCGGGTAGAACTAAAAGACATTATTCCTCCGGAAGATATAAAAGAGGCTATGGAAAAACAGATGAGGGCGGAAAGAGACCGCAGAGCTGCTATTTTAAAAGCAGAAGGACAGAAAAAATCTGATATTCTCAAATCTGAAGGGGTGCGGGAGGCAGCAATTAATGAAGCCCGGGGAGAAAAAGAAGCTCGTATTCTGCTGGCAGAAGCCAGTCAAAAGGCCCGGGAAAAGGAAGCGCGGGGAGAAGCTAAAGCTGTGGAGAGTATAGGTTCGGCAGTTTCACAGCAGGGAGGAGACCCCGCTCAGTATCTGATTGCCCAGAAATATATCGAAACTTTTCATAATATGGCTGATAAAGACAGTGATAAGGTTGTTTACTTACCCTATGAAGTCAGTGGAATCATGGGTTCTCTGGGAGGCATTAAAGAAATGTTTGACCAGACCCCTTTACCTCAGGCTACAAAAACTGAAACAGCAGACAATGCAAACAACGATATGTAAATCCTTTACAGCATTTTTATATAAACTGCTTTAAAATGATAGCAGTTCTAAATAAAAAATATTCTTTTTAATAAAAATAATCTTTTCAGTAACTTTAACTTACAACCATATCTTTAATTAAATGGAGGGAGAATTATGAAATCAATAGAATTAAGTTCAGGAGATTTGATGCCTCTTTTGGGTCTGGGTACCTGGGAGTTAAAAGGTGATGACTGTATAAAGGGTGTAAGAACTGCTCTTGATCTCGGGTACAGACATATTGATACTGCAAAGATATATGGTAATCACAGGCAGGTGGCCCGGGGGATTAAGGATTCAGGTGTGGATCGTGAGGATATTTTTCTCACCACCAAGGTCTGGAATGACAGCCATGAATATGATGATGTTATTGCTTCCGGAGAGCAATTTTTAGAAGAGCTTGCTGTTGATTATATTGACCTGCTGTTAATTCACTGGCCTGTAGAAGAAGTTCCGGCTGCCGAAACCCTGGAGGCCATGCAGGAACTCAAAGAACGTGGTCTGGTTAAGAACATAGGGGTCAGTAATTTTATGAAAGAGCATCTGGACGAAGTTTTTGCAGAGAGTTCCGTAGATGTTGTGAATAATCAGATTAAGTTTCATCCTTATCATTATCCGAAAGAATTGATGAATTTATGTCAAAAGAATGATATTTCAGTTACAGCCTACAGTCCTCTGGCCCGGGGGGGAATTTTTGATGACCAAGAACTGGCCCGGTTAAGTGAGAAATATGATCACAGTGTGGTACAGCTGACATTAAAATGGATAATTGATAAAGATGTAATTGCTATTCCCAAAGCCACTTCTAAAGAACATATAAAAGAAAATATGGATATATTCGGCTGGGAACTTCCAGCAGAAGTAAAAAAATTCCTTGATACCAGAGAACAAAATCATTAATCAGCAGGTTCTATATAGGCCACCCTGGGGGGTTCAAGATATTTTACTGTAACTTCAATGTCTTCTGTGCCGGCTCCTATAATCAGATGCATTAAGGCAACTCCACAGTCCAGATAAGGTGATGCCCCATGACGTTCTTTATCTTCGGTTGACAAAACAGTGATTCCATTATCTTCTACGGCAAATTTCCAGGGCTGGAGGTTGGCCGTGGAGGGGGCCAGTCTGGCTGCTTCAAACGCGGTTTTCATCCAGACTTTGGCCTGCTCCAGTGAATCCCCCAGACAGAGTTCCTGAAGAGGTTTACGATCTTTACTTTTTAGAATTTTGGACAGTATTTTTTCGGTTATAGATGTTCGATCTCGGGCATAACCAAGTGGAGTTACGGCCAGAATTTTTTCATTTTCGGCGAGATTTATGTCCTGTTTTACTTTCTGGGGTTCAAAAAAACCTCCCAGCCAGCAGGTGTCAATATCCAGAGCTGTTGCTTCCAGAATAAAGGCCTCTCCGGCCTGCCCGCTCTGTACCTGAAAATTTTCTTCCCGGGTTTTCCCCATAATAACGGCATAGCTGTCAGCCCCAGAAACAATTCCATAGGATCCGACAAAATTCTGGCGGATTTCATCAAAACCATGTTCTAAAACAATTATTCTGCTGCCGGAAAAATGTTCATTTAGTTTTTCTGCTGTGCCTCTAAGATTTTCCAGTTTATTTTTTTCAAGTGTCCTGTCCGTGAATTTTCGTCTTGATGTTCTAACCTGTAATGCTTTATACCATCTTTGATAGGGAAACTGCATATAGATTCTCCTTTAAACATTATTTTAAATTTCACCAGATTAAATTGGTAATAAATATAGTGGTAAAAAATAATATTTTGTTTTCTTATATTATACAGGAAGGTGTCCTCCTAAATCAAAAAAATATAATTATTTTTGAAAACACAAACCGCAAAAAGAAAGGAAGATAATTATATGAGAATTAAACCTGGGAATAGAAGAAAATTAATTGAGGCGGCCCTGGGTGAAAGGCCCCTGGATCTTCTGATAACTAATATTCAGCTGGTAAATGTTCTTACCGAAGAAATATATCCGGCAGATATTGGTATATTTGAGGGGTTTATTGCTCATGTGGAAACCAGAAAAAAGAAAAAGAACAGCTCCGAAATGGCTGCTGGAGCCCATAAGGAGACCGATATTTTTGACGGCCATCAATTGTATGCTCTTCCGGGTTTGATTGACAGCCATGTACATATAGAAAGCAGCTTAATGACACCTGATAATTTTGCTGAATCAGTTCTACCACGGGGGACAACCACAGTAATTACTGATCCTCATGAAATTGCTAATGTACTGGGGATGGAGGGTGTAGAGTATATGCTTGAAAAAAGCATAGATCTGCCTATGAATCAGTTTGTGCTGGCCCCCTCCTGTATCCCTTCAGCCCCGGATTTTGAACAGAGTGGTGCTTATTTTGGCAGAGATGAGATTAAAACACTTCTCCAGAAAGACAGGGTGCTGGGTCTGGCCGAGGTTATGGATTATCCCGGTGTAATTTTTGGCAGTGAAAGGATGAGGTCAATACTTGATATTGCTCTCCAGAAAGATGTTTTCATTCAGGGTCATTCACCAGGCCTGTCGGGTCGAAAACTTTCTGCTTATCTGTGTGCTGGCCCGGAGAGTGATCATGAAATTACAGAAGCTGACGAAATGTGGGAAAAGCTGAGAGCAGGAATGACAGTTGATGCCCGTGAAAGCTCGATCAGTCAGGATCTGGCCCGGCTTATTCCCGGTCTTAAACAGGGGAAATTACCACTTAACTTTACCCTCTGTACCGATGATCGGGAGCCGGATGATCTGCTGGAAGAAGGGCAGATGGACCATGTTGTTCGCAGAGCAATTGATGAGGGGATGCAGCCCCTGAAGGCTATTAAAGCTGCCAGCTATCAGTCTGCTCGAAGAGTAGGCCTCAGGAACCTGGGAGCACTGGCTCCCGGTTTCACTGCCGATCTGATGCTTTCTGAATCAATTGAGGCTCCAGAGGCAGAATATGTTTTTTTCCGGGGCCAGCTGGCTGCAGAAAAAGGAGAACTGAAGGATAAGTTTTCTACCAGGAGTTCTAAAATAGAAAAGAAGAATACTATTTTTCTGGATAAACTAAAAGCTGATGATTTTAAAGTTGAAGCTCCTGCTGACCGAAAAGAATTTAAGGTTCATGTTATTAATTATCCAAAGAAAGATACTCTGATTACCGAACTACAGACCCGGGAAATAACACAAAAAAAAGGTTTTCTGGACTACACAGCTCAGAAAAATTTGAATCTGCTCTCCGTGTTTAACCGTTATCCGGGCAATGATAACCGGGCCCGGGGTTTTATAGCCAATTTTGGCCTAAAAAATGGTGCTGTAGCCAGTACTGTATCCCATGACTGCCACAATCTGACGGTAGCTGCTGTCAATCCTGAAGATGCGGTTCTGGCTGCCGAAGCTGTAATTTCATCCGGTGGTGGTATCGCCTGTGCCCGGAACGGCCAGCTTGAGGCTCTGCTGGAGCTTCCGGTGGCCGGATTGATGTCCGATAAATCAATCAATTATGTTGTTCCCCAGGTGAAAAATGTCAAACAGGAGCTGCGGACAATGGGTATAAAAGATAAACACCCTCTGTTAAAAATCAGCACCCTGACCCTGGCGGTTATCCCTGAAGTTAAGATGACCGATCGCGGACTGGTGGATGTAAATAATCAGCGGTTTATTCCTTTATTTGTTGAGTGAAGGGCCTGTCACCTAAAGAAACACTGTTCTGTTTAAGATGCTTTTATTTCAGTAAAAGAGGTTGATTATTTTGCATATATTAATCATATATGAAATCATATATGATCATCCAGTATAAAGTGTTATTTGAAGATCTGCAAATTTATGATTGCTGTCATGACAGTAATATTATTTCTTAAATTAAATAAAATTGACTTTTTGCAGGGCCACCATATATTATATTATTAAGTACACAACTAAATACACAGTTATACAGTTTTTTTTCAAGCTGTAATCCTATCTGTAAACTCGCAGGCTTTATTCTCACATCTGTACCCCGATTGAAAAAAGCAAAACTCAATTAACCATCCTGTAAAGGGCTGCTGAGGGTTGTATTGATGATATCTTTGCCCTGTTATTTGCTGATTAATCAAGTTGGTGTTTATTAATATTTTTTACTAAAATAGTTCAGGAGGTATGGTGGATTGATAAAATATGTTTAAGAACAGGTGTTCTTTAAAGGTTATATTATGCTGGATGATAACAATTTTAATCATTTCTGCTGTGCACTCCTTTATACAGCCGGATGCTGTTTTTGGCAAGGAGTGTCTTCAGGAAGATATGAAGAATCTGGAAAAAGAGCTGTATTCTTTTTATGAACAAAATGAAAAGGATAGAGCAAAAATCATTGATGATTTGGTAGCCCAGGCTGAACTTCTGGTTGAAAAGTATGAAGAAGATCCGGATGCCTATGATGCGGCGGCCACTGTTCTTATTAAGCTGGGAGAATTTCACCAGAACCCTCTGGGGATATACCAGAAGGGAATTGATTTGGCTTTAAAGATGCGAAAATTAAATGATAAGGAAGGTAGAAGCTATTTCTGGGAAGCTTCTTTTATGGGAGAAATGGGTCAGCTGCAGGGTGTTTTTAATAGCTTAAGAAAAATCAGGCCCATGAAAAGCAAGCTGGAAAAAGCTCTACAGGAAGAGCCTGAATTTGCTCCGATCCACGATGTACTGGCCCGACTCTACAAGGCTGCTCCGGGATGGCCGATTAGTATCGGTGACATGAATAAAGCACTTTATCACCGCAGAAAATCGGTGGATCTGGATCCCGAGAATGTTGAATATTTGTGGAAATTGTATAAAAAATACATCAGCCTAAACCGAAGTGAACAGGCCGGCCGGGTACTTAGAAAAATAGTAAATATGCCAGAAGGAGCCCGGGGTGAGTTTTATTATGGCCCCCAGACCTTAGAAGATTTTCAGAAAAAAGCAGAACAGGAGCTTGAAAATAATTTTTAATCTGCTATTTTTAAAATTTTTTTAGAAGATATTTCAACACAATACACAGGAGGGCTGTTATGGAAGAGCAATTATCAGTAGGTCTGGATGTGGGATCTACTACTGTAAAAATAATTGTCCTAAATACACATCAGCAAATATTATATAAAAAATACAGCCGGCATTTTTCTGATGTCAGAAATACCGTAAAAGAAATGCTGGCCGGAGCAGCAGATATTCTGCAGGACTCCCGGATTTCGGTAACAATTACCGGTTCCGGAGGACTTGGTATTGCTGAAAAGCTGGATATTCCTTTTCTCCAGGAGGTTGTCTCCTGCAGTAATGCAGTTCAGGAGCAAATACCGGGAGTTGATGTAGCCATTGAGCTGGGAGGAGAGGATGCCAAAATTACTTATTTTGGTGATTCGGTGGAACAGAGGATGAATGCCGCCTGTGCCGGAGGAACCGGGGCTTTTATTGATCAAATGGCATCTCTTTTAGAAACTGATGCCTCCGGGCTTGATGAAATGGCCGGCCGGGGTGAGAATATTCTGTCCATTGCTTCCCGCTGTGGTGTATTTGCAAAATCGGATGTACAGTCTCTTTTAAATGATGGAGCCGACCGGGAGGATATTGCACTTTCTATTTTTCAGGCTGTTGTTAATCAAACTTTAAGCGGCCTGGCCCAGGGCCGTCCCATCAGAGGAAATATTGCCTTTTTGGGAGGTCCACTTCATTTTTTACCAGAACTTCGTCAGAGATTTATTGAGACTCTAAATTTACAGCCAGACGAAATATATGCCCCGGAAGATGCACATTTTTATGTGGCTCTGGGAGCAGCCCTTGAAAAAAAGGAACGGAAACGGACTACTTTTACCGGCCTGATGTGTGATCTGCAGGAGCTTTCAGCAGAAGAGATTACCCCGGAGGAGGGACTGGAGGCCTTATTCTCCGGAGGGCAGGAATACCGGGAGTTTCAGAATCGTCATTCCCGGGCTGAAGTTAAAAAAGGTGATCTAAAACAGTATAAAGGGGAGACTTTTCTGGGTATAGATGCCGGTTCCACCACCACCAAGCTTGTTCTTATCGGGCAACAGGGGGAATTATTATATTCCTATTACAGCGGTAATCAGGGAGATCCACTCAATACCACTATTGAGGCCCTGCTGGATCTCTACACAAAAATGAATTCTGATACTTCAATAGCCGCTTCAGCGGTCACCGGTTATGGGGAAAAACTGATTCAAAATGCCCTGCAGATAGATATTGGAGAAGTAGAAACTGTTGCCCACTACACCGGAGCCAGTTTTTTTTCACCTGAGGTTGATTTCATACTGGATATTGGTGGCCAGGACATGAAATGTCTGGAAATAGAAAACGGAATTATTGATTCAGTAATGCTTAATGAAGCCTGTTCTTCAGGATGTGGATCTTTTATCGAAACATTTGCCCATTCTCTTGAGTATGATGTTGAGGAGTTTGCCGATCTTGCGGTTCAGGGTGATAATCCTCTGGATCTGGGTACCAGATGTACGGTGTTTATGAACTCTAAAGTAAAAGAAGCACAGAAAAAAGGAGCCAGTGTTGAAAATATTTCTGCAGGTCTGGCTCTGTCGGTGATAAAAAATGCTCTCTACAAAGTGATTGGGTATAACAGCAGAGAAAAGCTGGGGGCTAATATAGTGGTTCAGGGGGGAACTTTCTATAATGATGCTGTTTTAAGGGCTCTGGAGAAAATTACCGATCAGGAAATCATCAGACCTGATATTGCGGGTTTGATGGGTGCTTTTGGTGCTGCTCTTCTGGCCAGAGAAAGATGCGAGGAGATAGAGGCAGAAGAATCTGCGGTACTGGAAAAACAGCAGCTGGAGAATTTTGAGATGGAAACCACTCATACCCGGTGTGGAAAATGTGGAAACAACTGCCGGCTGACCATAAAGAAATTTACCGGAGACCGTACTTTTATTTCCGGCAACCGCTGTGAAAAGGCTGTCGGGGTGCAGAAAAAGGAGATGGTGCCCAATATTTTCAGATATAAAAATCAACGTCTTTTTGATTACAGTTCACTTCCCGAAGCTGAAGCAAGCAGAGGCCAGATAGGAATTCCCCGGGTTTTGAATATGTATGAGGATTATCCTTTCTGGCATACCTTTTTTACCGAACTGGGCTATCGAGTGGTACTTTCTTCAGAATCGGATCAGGAAATTTATGAGCTGGGTCTGGAAACTATACCCTCTGAACTGGTATGCTACCCGGCAAAACTGGTGCACGGCCATATAACTGATCTGGTGGAAAATAAAAAGGTGGACAGAATTTTTTATCCCAGTATAGCCTATAATCGAATAGAGGATAGTGAGGCCAATAATAATTTTAACTGTCCTATTGTAACTTCATATCCGGAAACCATAAAAGCCAATATGGATATTCTAAAAGAAGAGAATATAGAAATGATTAGTCCTTTTCTGCCTTTTGATAACCAAAAAAGACTCATAAACCGGCTCGAGGATGTGTTTGCTGGCCGGGGTGTATCACGTACAGAAATAGCCGAAGCAGTATATAAGGCAGAGAAAGAATTTGAAAATTATCGTAAAGATGTACAGAACAAAGGACAGGAAATTCTAAATTATATTGAAACAAAAGACAGGCCGGGTATTGTTCTGGCCGGGCGTCCTTACCACATGGATCCGGAGGTAAATCATGGTATACCGGAATTGATCGAAACTCTGGGCCTTCCTGTACTTTCTGAAGATGCTGTGAGCAGCCGGGGCTCGATTGAAAGGCCCCTGCGGGTTGTGGACCAGTGGGTTTATCACTCCCGTATGTACCGGGCAGCAGAATTTACAGCCCGGCATGATAAACTGGAGCTGGTTCAATTAAATTCATTTGGTTGTGGTCTGGATGCGGTTACCATGGAACAGGTTGAAGAAATTATGGAAAAAAGACAGGAACTGTATACCATGCTCAGAATAGATGAAATAAGCAACCTGGGAGCTGCCAGAATCCGGATTAGATCTTTACTGGCGGCAATGGAAGAAAGGTCCCGTAAAGAAGACAAAAGCGAACAGGTTGAGGAGCAAACAAATATCTATCCCCGGGATCTATTTACCAAAAAGAGAAAGAAAAAGGACACCATACTCGCCCCTCAGATGTCACCGATTCACTTTCAGTTTTTGGAAACAGCTTTCAGAAATGGCGGTTATAATATGGAGATTCTTCCTGCTGTTGATAAAGAAGATGTTGATATCGGTCTTAAGTATGTAAATAATGATGCCTGTTATCCCTCAATAATGGTTGTCGGGCAGCTGATGAAAGCACTAAAATCAGGAGAGTATGATCTGGACAGTACTTCCCTTATGATCAGTCAGACCGGAGGTGGATGCAGGGCAACAAATTATATTGCTTTTCTCCGCCGGGCCTTGAAGGAAGCTGGTATGGATCATATTCCTATTATATCACTTAACCCCAAAGGTCTGGATGAAAATCCCGGTTTTAATATTACTATTTCTCTGCTTGATGATATGATGAAAGCTACTATTTTTGGTGATGTATTGATGAAGGTATTATACAGAACCCGACCCTATGAAAAAAACCCGGGTTCAGTGGATAGGCTGTACCATAAATGGGTAAAAAAATGTCAGCAAACATTGACTGAGGGGGGATACCGGGATTTTAACCACAATATATACCAGGTGGTAAAAGAATTTGATAATCTGGCTTTAAAAGAAGACTTAGTAAAACCCAGAGTGGGGATTGTGGGTGAGATACTGGTTAAATTTCATCCAGATGCCAATAATCATCTGGTCGATTTTCTGGAAAAAGAAGGTGCTGAAGCAGTTATGCCCGGTCTGCTGGATTTTATTCTTTATTCAACCTACAATTTACAGGTAAAATATAAAAAACTGTCCGGCAGTTTTTGGGAAATGCTGTTAAGTAAAATTGGTATCAAAGGAGCAGAATTTATATACCGCCGCAGTATGCGCAGAGCACTGGCCAATAGTGAGCACTTTCGGCCGCCCCATTCCATATATGAGATTGCCCGGGGAGCTCAAAATCATCTTTCCCTGGGCAATCAGACCGGTGAAGGCTGGTTTCTGACCGGAGAGATGGTGGAGTTGATTGAAAGTGGGGTGCGGAATGTTCTTGTGCTGCAGCCTTTTGGATGTTTACCCAATCATGTGGTGGGCAAGGGTATGATTAAAAAAATTAGAGATTATTATCAGGATGTTAACCTGAAGCCGATAGATTATGATCCGGGAGCCAGTCAGGTTAACCAGATTAACCGTATTAAATTGTTTCTTTCAGCTGCTTTTGATAATTTTGAACAGAAAAAGAATAGAGAAGTTGAAAAATTGGATGAAGTACCCTCACCGGCTGTTCAGGTTAATTCCTGATCAAAAACCTAATAAATTGATTACTTTACTGGAGATTTTCATATTTCCTTGACATCTGCTTAAAAAAATAATATAATTTTATGAGTAATTATTTAAAAAAAACTTGTTTTGGGGGGATATTTATGAAAAAATTGCTGTTTGTTTTTCTTTCGATAATGCTGGTTATGGGATTTGCCGTTAGTACGGCAACCGCACAGAGTGGTTTGTTTATTGGTTTTTCTGAAGCTGATGCCCGTGGCTATACTGAAGCCCGGGTCATTTTAGATGATGGTGAGATCATTGATGTAGAATTGATTGAATTTAATGATCTGGCTCAGCCCAAAGGAGAAGAATATCCACTGGATGAGTTTCACGAAGCCATGAGAGAACTTCCCGAGAGATTTAAGGAAGCAAATTCACATGAAGTTGATGCCTACAGTGGAGCAACAGGTACTTCTGATAGTGCAATGGAAGCCGTAAAAATGGCTCTTGATAAAGCAGAAGGAGTAACCAGCTTTGATGGTACTTTTATGGGTAAATCCGATGTTGATGAGAGAGGCAATTATGGTATTGCCTGGGTTACTGTTGAAGAGGGAAGTATAACTGATGTTCGCCTGGAAGAAGTTGCCGGTGATGAATATAAAGATGAAGATTATGACTGGGATGAATTCCACGAAGCTAAAGAAGTTATGCCCGGCTGGTTTGAAGAAGCCAATGATTATGATGTAGACATTTATACCGGTGCAACCGGAAGTGCTGAAAAATGGATTCAGGCTGTAATCAGGGCTTTAGGTAAAGCTGGTATGCAGTAAAGAATTTGTAACATAAAAAGCAATATTCAGCATAAAGGGCCACAGTACCGAAGGGGAAACACGGAACTGTGGCCTTAACTAATTGAAGTGAATTTTATATTTTTATCATTTTAGCAATTTTTTTGGGGCAGGGAAAAAAACTGCTTAAAAGATTGAATAATATAATGGTGGTCCTGAACTCCTCCCAGCTCCCGTACAGAATGCATGGCCAGCAGTGGATTACCTACATCAACGGCCCTGATGTCCAGCTGACCTGCTAAAATAGGTCCTATCGTACGGCCGCTTTTTTTGCCCGACCTGTTGGTATATGTCTGGCAGGGAATTCCGGCTGTACGGCAGATTTCTTTGTATACAGAGCTTGTTTCTCCTTCAGTAATATAACCGCCCGGGGCACTTTTTATAGCCGGACCTTTATTTAGGATAGGACGGTTGGTGGGATCGGAATCATCGGTCTTATTGGGATGGTGTCCATGGGCCATATCAGCTGAGATGAGGAAAGAACTGTCCAGTCTTTGGTGAAAATCGGAAGTGGATCCGGAAAGATTACTGTGGATTCTGGTCAAAATTCTTTTCAGAAAGGGTGAAGCCGCTCCCTGACTGGTATGGCTGCCTATTTCTTCACTGTCAAAAAGGCAGATTACGTTTACAGAATCTTCGGCTCTGGAATTTATTAAACCTCTTAGAGCGGCATGGGCCATGGCCTGATCATCCATTCTGCCGGAAGAAATAAATTCATTGTGGGCCCCCATTATCTTGCTTTCTTCACTGGCATATAAAAAGAGATCAAAATCAATGATATCTTCAGAAGACAGGTCAAGTCTGGAGGCCAGATATTTTTCTAGAAAGTTTCCCCTTTCTGTGTTTTTATCAACAAGGGCCATCAGAGGCAGCATATGCTCCTGTTTGTCCAGTTTCTGGCCTTTATTGACCTCCCGGTTTAAATGAATTGCCAGGCCAGGGATAATAAGCAGAGGTTGTTTTATATTTACCAGTTTAGATCTGGTTTGCAGGGGACTGTCTCCCTTCAGGAATACTCTTCCCGCCAGGGATAGTGGTCGGTCCAGCCAGGTGCGCAGCACCACACCTCCATAGGGCTCGGTGTTAAGTTTTAAATAACTGTCACTTTCTATCATTTCAGGATTGGGTTTTACTTTAAATCCGGGGCTGTCGGTATGGGCTCCAATAATTCTGAATCCACTTTTTTTTCTTATCTTCTCTCCCAAAGTCCAGGCAATCAGGGTGGACCCGTTTTTTACAGTGTAGTATTTTTCTCCCCGTTCCAGCTGCCAGTCCTGACCAGGTTTTAATTCTTGAAAATTATGTTCACTTAAAGTTCTGGCTGCGGCGGCTGCTGCATGATAGGGAGAAGGACTCCTGTTGATAAAGTTAACAAATTTTTCTGCTTCTTTTTGCATTTATAGAACCTCCCATTTTTTTATTATTTGAGCAAATGAAAATTTATTTTTTTAAAATAGCATAATTACTATCATTACATTTGTTCTCCCCTGCTCAATTCTATACTTTTTGAATCAAAAATATGGGGAGGACAAATGTAATGATTGCTTATGTGGACTATTTGTACTGTTAAAGACCGGACAAATGTCCTCATTATAGTTACTTAATTTTGATAAATTAAAGTTATAGATACAGTTTTGTTTCCCTGCTGTATAATATAGTTTTAGAGCAGTAATCATTTTTTCACCCGGGAGTCGGGTACTTTTTCTGTAATAAAAAATTTAAAATAGCAGCCCAGCCCGGCCAGCAAAGAGATCACAGCACCAATAAAATACATATTACTACCACCCAGCTGATCATAGATCAGCCCTCCACTTAAACTGCTGGCCACGGTTGCAATACTAATTGTAGAGGCATAAAGGTTTTGTCCTGTGGCTTCAAAAGTTTTGCCCACCAGATGTGAAATATAATAAACGGTAGTTACATGGAACAGGCCAAAAGAGATTCCGTGTAAAAGCTGTGACAGAACAAGTACAGAGGGGATAGGGAAAAGACCAATTATAAGCCAGCGCAGACAAAAAAATGCGGCTGTCAGGCTGAATATTCTCTTGACAGACAGAAGTTCAAAAAAACGATCTGATTTCTGGAAAAACAAAATTTCCCTGCCCGAAGAGATCACCATAGCAATTCCCAGCAGGGTCTCACCACCTCCGGCTTCTTTAAAAAATATGGGGAAGTATATGAAATTGGCACTGAGGGGAGCCCGTAAAAGAAAGACCAGAATAAGAAAAGAAAAAAGTTTTTTGTTTCTAAGCAGTATTTTAAAATCAGAGAGGCTGGCCACTTTTATTGTTCTGCTGGAACCGGGCAGCCGGGAAGCAATTATAAAGGTAGAAGCCAGGGTTATGGCTGCTAGAAAAAATAAAATTTGGGCCTGAGTGTTTTCAATAATAAAGCCAAAAGGAGTTACGGCAATCATATAGCCGGCTGAACCCCAGACCCTGTATTTTCCGTATTCGTCTGATTTGTCATCAAGATAGTTTAGAGTAAGTGAGTCAGAGAGAGAAGCACCCGGACTCCAGAAAAGAATGTAAAATATGTATAAAATAAATATGATAATAAAATTTTCCGCAAACAAAAAGGACAGCATAAAAACCATGGTACCACCCAGGGCCAGCATTAAAACTTTTTTGTTGGCTCCAAAAAAGTCGGCCAACATGCCCCAGACCGGTAAAACAAGAATAGAAAGTGCCCGGGCTGTCGAGTTCATAAGCCCAATACGGGTGGGTGAAATTCCTATTCCTTCCAGATATATGTTCAAATATGTTAAAACCGCCGGAAACATATAAAATGAAAAGTAATATAGTTTAAATTTAATGGTCAGGACCTCATTTCTTTTCCTTATTTCTATTGCTGTTGTTTAATTTCGGATTAATAAATGTTTATTAGTTCCGGAAAAATCAATGTTATATTAATGTTATTATACGGCTGTATTTTTTTCAAGAAATACGGAGCTGCTTAAGTTAAATAAATATAAAAAAGAAGGTGACATTCATATGGAATTTGATTATATAAATTATCCTTACAGTTCTCGGCGTCAAACTGTTTTTGCACAAAACGGAATGGTCTGTTCTTCTCAGCCTCTGGTGAGTCAGCTGGGAGTGGAGATTTTAAGAAAAGGTGGCAATGCTGTCGATGCTGCTGTTGGTGCCGCTGCTGCTTTAACTGTTCTGGAACCCACTTCCAATGGAATTGGTTCCGACTCTTTTGCTCTGGTCTGGTATCAGAATCAGCTTTATGGTCTGAATTCCAGTGGTCCGGCTCCGGCTAATATTTCTGCTGAAAAAATAAAAGAAAAAGGATATGATAGTATGCCCCGTTATGGGGCCCTTCCGGTAACGGTACCCGGTGCTCCTGCTTCCTGGAGTAAGCTGTCGGCTAGATTTGGTGAACTGTCACTGGCCGAGGTTTTAAAGCCGGCAATTAAGTATGCCCGGGAAGGTTATCCTGTGGCCCCTACTACTGCACGCTGCTGGGAGATTGCTTATGATAAATACAGAAAAGTATTAAATGGTGAACAATTCAAACCCTGGTTTGATATTTTTGCCCCCCGGGGTAGGGCTCCACAGCCCGGAGAGATATGGAAATCTCCCCACCAGGCAGAAACTCTGAGTGCCATTGCGGAAACTGGAGCAGATAGTTTTTACAGGGGGAAAACTGCAGAAAAAATTTCAGATTTCATACAGCAGCAGAGAGGGTTTCTGACATATGAAGATCTGGCTGATTTTAATCCAGAATGGGTGACTCCATTGAAAATTAACTACCGGGGCTATGATGTATGGGAGCTGCCGCCCAATGGTCAGGGGCTGGTGGCCTTAATTGCTCTGAATATTTTAAAAGGGTTTGATTTTGAAGTTAATAATCATGTGGATAGCTGCCATAAGCAGCTGGAAGCAATAAAACTGGCTTTTGCTGATGGTAAAAAGCATATAACAGATAGAGAAATGATGAGTATCCGGCCCCAGAAGTTTTTATCTGATGAGTATGGAGCCCAAAGGAGGAACTTAATTACCGGGACTGCCGGTAGTCCGGAACCGGGTCAACCTTCCCGGGGTGGTACTGTATATCTGGCAGCAGCTGATCGTTATGGGAATATGGTCTCCTTTATACAGAGTAATTATATGGGCTTTGGATCCGGACTGGTGGTCCCAGAAACCGGTATTGCCCTTCAGAATCGAGGTCATAATTTTACCCTGGATCCGAAACACGATAACTGTATAAAACCTGGTGCCAGGCCCTATCACACCATAATTCCCGGCTTTTTAACAAAAAATGATAGGGCTGTTGGTCCCTTTGGGGTTATGGGGGGCTTTATGCAGCCCCAGGGTCATCTGCAGGTTATTATGAATACAATTGATTTTCAGTTAAATCCTCAGGCGGCTCTGGATGCCCCCCGCTGGCAGTGGCTGGAAGACCGAAAAGTTAAAGTTGAACCCGATTTTCCGACCTCAACTGCTCAACAGCTGGCCCGGAGAGGTCATGATATTGAGATAGCCCTGGATTCACTGTCCTTTGGTCGCGGACAGATAATATGGAAGGATCAGGATAGTGGGGTGTATGCTGGAGGCACAGAACCTCGAACTGACGGCTGTATTGCCGGTTTTTAATATTTTCTGCTGTAAGTGGTCAAATATGTTCCGATAAAATTGGAAAAAGGTTCTCGGAACTGTTAAAACAGCAGGAGGACATAGATAGAGCAGCTGATTAAGTGAAGGCCGGATCAAAGATGAGCAGAATATGAAATTAATAAAACATATGGGTGAGGGCAGAGAGAGGGGCCCAATGGTTATTGAAATGATTGAATTATTTCAATACCAAAATAAGCGGTATCTTTTTCTGTCTCCGGCTCAATCAGCTCTACATCACCGGCCAAATTTCTGCCCTCAGGACCATATTCTTCCCTGAGATTTTCCGGCTGATGGGTGGGATTAAATTTGAGAGTCACTGTGATCTCGCCATTTATTATCGGAGATATATTTATTTCATCTGCAAATTCACCCTCAGAAACTTCAATTTCCCCCTGGATTGAAGAGTGCTGTTCCTGCTGCTGGTTTGATATTTGATATGTCAAAATAGTACCATCCTGGAGACTGGTTTCTCCCCGGATTATGATATTTTCATTATCCCGGATAATATTTTCAGAAAAGTGGACTTCCAGAGCCTGATCAGCATAATAAAAGGAGGGTAAAAGCAGCAGACCAAAGATTAAAATTAATTTGGCCTTTTTTCTGCTGTTAATATTAAGAATTTTTAATTCACCCTTAATAAAGGCCAGGCCGCCAATTATCACAAGCAAGAGACCGATAAATGAAATAAGGTACAGGATCAATGTAATTACCTCTCTTCCAGTTTATGATATATCCAGTAATTATCCAGTATTTTCAGGTTTGAATTGTTTCTAAATTGATTCTATTGTATAGTATTAAAGAAATTTAATTTTATTCCTCTAATTGAGTTGAAGATTTATAAAAAAACACACATTTAATCAGCAGCAATTTTTGCAGGTATTATATTGATGAGTTTTTAATGATGGTTCTTTAAAAAAACAATACAGAAATTAAAATGAGTCTTAATGATTAATTGTGCTTGATTGTTAAACAGGATGTGTTAAGATTTAACTATAAGCCGTGATTATAATATCTGTTTTTTTAAAATAGCAAAAAAGAACTTTACGAAATAAAAAAAGGGGGTTTTCTCTTTGTCAGGTAAAGATAAAATAGACCTGATATGGCCGGAGGGAAAAGAAAGAGAGCAAATTGAATTTTCTGAGGAAGTAATCGAGGATCTCGATTTAAAGAAAATTTTCAGAACCCCGGATATCAGGCTGGGACGCAGAGCAGATTTTAATAAGATATTCCGGAGTATTATGAATAAGTGTACCTCAGAAGAAGAGGTTATTCAGTACCGGCTGAATATTCTTGAGGATCTTATGAACTGTGAAGAGCTGGTGCAAGCTTTTGAGGAAATATTATCCCTTGTATTAAATTTACGAAATATACGGGATTCTCAAAAAAAATACGAGTCCCGTCTGAAAAATATTGTCCACCGAATAAATGAGCTGGAAATTTATGTGGAGTGTATTGAAAAACTGGAGCAGACTTTTCGGAAGCTATCAGAGCCTCTGCAGTCTTCGGGAATCAGGAAATTGAGAAATAAAATTGAAGAAATCTCTGGCCACAGGGAGTATCAATCTTTAAAAGATGAGCTGCCCGGAATGAGAAAAAAGATTGAAAGTTTAAGAAGTATTACTATTGGTATTAATCTGGATGCCCAGCTGAATCCCCGGGAGGCGGTTCTGGTTTCCATCAATGAAGAGCCCTATACCACCAGCACTTTTTTCGATAAGCTGCTGAAATTTGATGAAGATGAATTTAAGGGTCTGGCCTCCCTGGCATCAGGAGACAGAAAAAGTGAGGCCTTCAATAAGAAAATTTTAGATAAAATTGAGGAGACCATGAAATCATCGATTCGAGCAATTGTGCCCACTATTGAGAAATATATAAATGTTAATACCCGATTTTTGATGGAACTGAGATCAGGGCTGCTGTTTTATTTAAGTTTACTCAGATTGGTGAAACATATTGAAAAGCTGGGTCTACCGGTCTGTAAACCGGAAGTGATAGGTGAGGATCAGAAAAAAGGGGTTATCCGGGATACCTATAATATTAATCTGGCCTTTGAGCAAAAAAAGGAACAGGGTGAGATTGACATAGTTAAAAATGATCTGGAATTTGGAGAAGAGGGCAGGATTTTTGTGCTCACCGGTCCCAATCAGGGAGGGAAGACTACTTTTACCCAGGCGGCAGGTATAACCCAGGTTCTGTTTCAGCTGGGAGTTTATGTTCCCGGTTCTGAAGCTGAAATTAGTCCGGTGAGTGGTATCTATACTCATTTTCCGGCTGAAGAAAAGCTGGCCTCCAATCTGGGCCGGCTGGGGGAAGAGTGTGATCGGCTTAAGAAAATTATAAACAGTGCCGATGAAAACAGTTTAATTCTTTTAAATGAGTCTCTGGCCAGCACCAGTCCTCAGGAAGCTCTGTATATAGCCCGGGAAACTCTGATGGTTTTTAAGGTTATGGGGGCCCGAGTTATATTTGCCACCCATTTTCATAAACTTGCTGAAAATCTTAAAGAGATGAACAGTAAGGTTCCGGGTGAAGCAAAGATAGTAAGCCTGGTGGCCGGTATGGACCCCGATACTTCAGAGAGGACTTTTGAAATTAAACCCGGTTCACCTCCGGGATTGAGTTATGCCCGGGATGTGGCCGATAAGCTGGGAGTTAATTTTGAGGATATGGTTGCTGTTTTAAAAAAAAGAGGTGTAATTGACGGTCCAGCTGAGGAGTATGACCTACCAATAGAGGATCTGGACTGGTGATTGGATATGAATTTTCGTCAGGGAAAAATAATTGGATATGGAGTTGTGTTGATCGGGTTAATGGGTCTGCTTACGGGTACAGGAGAGATTAGTTTTACCTTCTGGAGATATATCTGGCCTTTTATTATAATTGCTGTGGGGCTGGGGTTTGTGGTCGTCTATCTTGTACATTATCAGCTTCCGGCTCTGCAGAGAAAAGTTGGCCTACTGCTGGGGATCGGATTTTTTATTTACGGTATATTGTTTTATGTAACCTTTATTTTTGACCTGCGGTGGACTTTTCTTTTGTTTTTGCTGTTTGTTATCTCCGGAGGAGGAGCGGTATTTGGAGAAGAAGCAGGAGGGGATGAGGACAGCGGTATATTGACTCTTCAGCCTTCATCTTACAGCAAATATGATAGTCTGGATCTAAAAGAGACCAGAGTGGAGGAAATACTTACTTTTCCTGCCGGTCTGCTGGGAATTTTTTCAGTTTACTATCTCACTTTTAGCTATATTAATGAAAATTATGGTAGTTTTATTTATCCTGTGGCCCTGGTGTTATGGGGTTTGTATTTAATTCACAGGCTTAAAAAATATGAAAAAAGAATTAAGCTTAAGTCACAGTCCCGCCCGTAAATTAAGTTCTGTACAGTATCAGAAAAGGTATGATTGAAAGAAGATAATATGTGAAAAGGAGCCTGCTATGAAAAAAGAAAAGAAAGGAATAATGCACAAAGCTGTCAATAAGGAACCGGTAATCTGGGAAAATACTGCAAAAAAAAGTGCGGGAAATGTTCTGGCCGATTTTGAGCTGGGATTTAATGATATCCTGGAGGCAGAAAAAAGACTGCAAAGATTTGCTCCCCTGATTGAAAAGCTATTTCCAAAGACAGATGATGGTATCATTGAATCTCCATTAAAGGAAATATCTGTATTTAAAAGAGAGGTTAAGGAACATTATGGTTTGAAAATGAAGGGCCGGCTCTTTTTGAAGTGTGACAGCCACCTGCCGGTGGCCGGCTCGATTAAAGCCCGGGGGGGAATATATGAAGTGCTGTGTCGGGCTGAAGAACTGGCCTTTAAGCATGGTTTTCTCAGTAAGGGAAGTGATTACAGTATAATTAAGAAAAAAAGATTCCAGGATCTGTATTCCGATTATAAGCTGGTGGTGGCTTCCAGCGGTAATCTGGGTTTGAGTGTGGGTATTATGGGCCGGGCCCTCGGTTTTGCTGTTGATGTTCATATGTCCCGGGATGCCAAACAGTGGAAAAAAGACTTACTGCAGAACAGGGGGGCTAATATTATTGAATATAAAGGTGATTTCAGTGAGGCGGTGACCGGGGCCCGCAGGCAGAGCCGAAATCAGCTTAATGCTTATTTTGTGGATGATGAACAATCGGAAAAATTATTTTTAGGTTACAGCACGGCCGTGCTGCGGCTGCAAAAACAGCTGGAGAGAAACAGGGTTCTAATAGATCAGGACCATCCCCTGTGTGTTTATCTACCCTGTGGGGTGGGAGGCAGTCCTGGAGGTCTTACTTTTGGGCTGAAACACATTTTTAAAGATCAGGTAAGGTGTTATTTAATAGAACCTGTTTCATCCTGTTCTATGCTTCTGGGAATATTAACCGGGCGGTACAGTGAAGTTCATGTCTCTGATTTTGGGATTGATAATATAACTGAAGCAGATGGTCTGGCTGTAGGTCGTCCTTCCCGGTTTGTTTCCCGGTTAATGAAGGATCTGGTTGATGGGATATTTACTTTTAGGGATGAAGAATTTTTCCGGATGCTTTATCATCTGGGGGAGAGTGAAGGGCATAAGGTTGAGCCTTCAGCAGCGGCGAGTCTGCTGCCTCCTTTTTTAGTCCGGGGCAGTAATGAAAAAACAGTTCATCTCTGCTGGGCTACAGGTGGTTCACTGGTGCCCGGAGAAATTTACAAGAAGATGTTAGCCCGGGGGCGGGCGGTGGTTGAAGGCCAGGAGTTTGATTTTAAAGATAATACAAGTTATTAATTTTGTGAACCTCTTCACCTAATACGTAGTTTAGAGGGAGTTTTCTTTGGCCAGTTTAGATAAAATTAAATCATGGGGTGAAAAAATTAATGGAGTATAAGATATCTGCATCTGTAATGTGTTCGGACTTATTAAATTTAGAGAAAGATATTCAATTACTGGATAAAGCCGGTATAGAATATTTACACTGGGATATAATGGATGGAAATTTTGTTCCCAATTATTCAATGAATCAGGATTTCATGAAAGCAGCTCGTGAAATAACAGATTTAAAATTTGATGTGCATTTAATGATTGAAAGGCCTGGAAGATATATTGATAAATTTGCAAAAGCGGGAGCAGATCTGATTGTTGTTCATGAGGAATCTACCAGGCATCTGCACCGGGTTATTCAGCAGATTAAAAAATATAATTTAGAGGCAGGTGTTGCCTTGAACCCGGCTACTTCGATAAAAAACATTGAATATATAGTAGATGATCTGGATTTAATATTAATAATGACCGTAAATCCAGGATTTGCAGGTCAAAAACTTGTGCCCTCTACTTTAAAAAAAATTGAAAGTGCAAAGAAAATGGTAGAGGATAATAAACCAGAAATTGATATTCAGGTTGATGGAAATGTAAGTTTTTCAAATTTACATAAAATGCACTCCCGGGGGGCTAATGTTTTTGTAGCAGGAAGTTCAAGTATTTTCAAAAAAGACTTAGAAATTTTGGAAGGAATAAAAAAAATGAGAGATATATTAGGATGAGGAGAAAAAAATAAATAAAAAGAAAGTATGGATACAGATATAGGTGCTGATCTCGAGGAGACTTTAAGGTAAGGAAATGTGGAGCTACTATAATTATTGATTTGCTGAAGATGTTGATACTAATAATTCAGCTGAGTTTTTGCTAAATGCTTGGCCGATGTGATGTATAATAAAAAAATAATATATTGATTTAATAAAATTATTAAATAATCACCGGCAGATTATTCTGCCGGTTGAACTATGTATATTCCTGTTGTATAATTCATTTTAAATAAATAAAAAACTGCTGAAATTATTCAGATGTCTGTAGATAAATATTTGCCGCATCCCTTACCAGTCAGGAGGCATAAAAATGTCCGCAAAAGAAACACAAGAGAAGAACCCCGGATCCGATGAGGGTCTTAGCTTCAGGGAACTATTGAAATTTTTTCTTCCCCTGGCCGTAACTCCTCTATTTATAACCACCACCCATTCACTGATGAATGCAACAATTGCCCGGCTGCCTTATCCTGAATTAAGTATTGCAGTTTTTACAGTGGTTAAGGGTGTTACAAATGCGGTTAAGGCTCCCACATTTATGTTTATGCAGATTATTATCTCCCAGGTCGATGACAGGAAAAGTTTTTACAAATCTTCTAAATTTATATGGACTGTCTGTGGTTTGTTTTTTGTGCTGCTTTTTCTGCTGGGTTATACGAGGATCGGGGGCTGGTTTTTGCGCAATATCATTGGCCTTGATGATCCCCGGGCTATTGAATTTGCCTATATGGCAATGCGCATTACCTGCTTTTTACCCCTGGTTGAAACTCTGCGCAACATAAATCGCGGTTTGATTGTCAGCCACAAGAGGACCAAAATTTCTTCAGCGGCTACAGCAGTTCGCCTGGTGATAGTGGTCTCTTTTTTGGGAATTGCGGCCTGGGGGGATTTTATGCCGGGAATTGTGGCCGGAGCTTTGGCCTGGACGGGTGGTATTGGCATTGAGGGAGTTATGATTCTTCTCGGGGTTATCTGGCTTTTTTCTTCCCCCGGTAAGGCAGCAGAAAAGCTGCCTAAATTCCCTGAAGTTAAAAGGAAGACAATTGATTTTTGGGAATTAACATCTTTTTTTCTGCCCCTGGCTTTAATGAGATTTCTTAATTCAACAATTAATCCTATTGTTCAAAGTGGTATTGCCCGCAGCCCGGTTAATCCGACCCGGGCCCTGGCAGTATATGGGGTTGCTTTTGGAGTTATGCGGGTCATTGCCAGTCCTGTTGGTTATTTAAATAATGTATCTTTAGTATATGTGAAACAAAATGTAAAGAATAAATGGCGAAAAACAAGAAAATTTTGTTTTCTGGTGGGGCTTTCTTCTTCGGTAATACTTTTTTTCCTTTTTATTACTCCTCTGGGATACTGGATTTTACTGTATGTAATGGGGGTTTCTGAAGAGATAGCCTCTACGGGTAACTGGGTTCTTTTAGCCTTTAGCCCTTATCCCCTATTTCAGGCTCTGCGGGAGTCTTACTGGGGTCTTTTAATGAATAATCGGGAGACAAAAGCGATTGGTGTGGCTAAAGGTCTAAATGCTGCCGCTGTGTTTGCAGTTATATTTGTTATTGTTCTATTTTTGCCCTGGATAATGGCCTTATCTCCCGCTGTAGTGGGAGCTTTATCTTTTACCATTGGTCAGGGGGTGGAGACCTTTGTAGTACGTTATTTTTCCCATAAGAAAATAGAACTTGTTAATGAGACTTCGGGACAGGTAGAATCATATGTTTTTAATCTCTTTTCCGGTGAGTAAAAGCAGAAAGCTGTTTTTGAAAAAAAAATGTAAAATAATAATGAGAATACTAATAATTGATAATTATTATTATCTGTGTTAAAATAATTTTAAGATTTTAATGATGAAAGGAGAGATAGGCTTATGAAAATGATGAAAGGAGTTTTGTTTGCTTTAACACCGGTAACCATATATGCTTTATATAGTTACAGGTGGTCGGCTCTGATTTTGATAGTTTCCTCTATACTGGCTGCTGTTCTGGCTGAGGCTGTTTATCAAAAAATAGCCGGACAGAATATCCAGGTGAAAAATTTAAGTGTAGTTGTTACCGGTTTGTTATTTTCATTTACTCTTTCCCCCAGTACTCCGGTATATGCTGCAGCAATTTCGGTGGCTTTTGGGGTGGTTGTGGGAAAACAGCTTTTTGGTGGTTTTGGCCAGAATTTATTTAATCCGGCTTTGCTGGGTAGATTGTTTTTGATATTTGCCTTTCCGAATGCTCTTTCCCCCTGGCAGACCAGAGTAGATATGGTTAGTACGGCAACTCCTCTGACCAATTTTTGGGAAACAGGAGAAACAATTGCTCTGGGAGATGCCTTTTTGGGTCTGCTGCCCGGAAGTATGGGCGAGCTTTCCGCCCTTTTGATTTTATTGGGTGGGATATACATAATTTATAAGAAATACGCCCGCTGGCGGATTCCGGTAAGTATTCTAATAACTGTAACCGTTTTTGCCCTGTTGATGGGCCATAATCCCCTTTTCCATATGTTTACGGGGAGTATAATGATTGGGGCCTTTTTCTATGCCACTGACCCCATGACTTCTCCACGTTTTCCCAGAGCTCAGATTGTATTCGGAATTGGAGTAGGATTGATAGTAATGATTATGAGGTTCTGGGGCTGGCTGGCAGCAGGTATGGCCTTTGGTATTTTAATCATGAATATATTTGTACCTTTACTGGATGATAAATTAAAAGCAGGCTAAAATAAGAATTGGGCAGCAGTCCGGCTTTATTTATAAATGGAAAATCCAGCAGTTTATATGGAGAGTATCAATTTTTAATAAGACCTATATAAGGTATTATTGGTCGTGATAAATAATCAGCTGTACTATTCACAAAAATAAATTCGGGGGTGATTTAAAGATGGCTGATGAATCATTATTTCGAATTATTTCCCTGATTGTATTGATGGTAGCTGCAGGACTGTTGTGGTATAAAATTAAGCTGGGGGAGTTTACCGGTGATGATGCTGCCGATACTGAACAGCAGCAGGCTAAAAAAAAGGCAGTTAAATTTTCAGTGGTGATAGGTGTTATATATATGGTGCTGGTACTTGGAGTTTCAGGTATGATGTGAGTGTAAAACAATAATTTTTGTACAAAATAAAAATTTAATAAACTTCCCGCCGGCAGTTTAGACTGCCGGTTCATTTTTTGATTTGACTTGAAGTTAACTTTAAGTGTTATAATAGACCTGTATATTACTTATATGATAAATTTTATATATAAGGATGGTTTTTGTATGAGAATTTCAGAAGTTTGAGTGAAGAATATGAACAGTTTATTGTCCGGAAAGAAAAAAAGCTCACATCACGGCTGGTAAAAGATCAGCTGTGATTTTGAAAACCACAGCACAGTAACTATTTTTGACCAGACGGGAGAGATAAAAAATGACCAAAATAGGATTTTGTTTTGATATTGCCGAGAACCATCCTTTATATCAAAAAAGAGATGAAAACACGGCAGAATATGAGAGTGAACAGACCATAAACTGGATGGCTGGTGTTCTTGAAGAAATGGGAGAGGTTATAAGATTACCCTGGCATAAGGATATTTTCTTAGATTTTAAAAAACATAAACCTGATGTTGTCTTTAATATTACAGAAAGCTGGGGCAGCAGAAATCGGGAATCTTTTGTTCCAAATATATGTGAAATTTTAAATATACCCTACACTGGTTCAGATGGACTGGCCCTGGCAGCTTCACTGGATAAAGCGATGACCAAACAAATAGTTCAATCTCTGGGGATAGCTACACCTGGTTTTTTTAAAATAAAGTCTGTGGAAAATTTACCGGCCCTGCTGGCAGAATATGATTTAGATTTCCCCCTTTTTGTGAAACCCAATAATGAGGGTTCCAGTATAGGGATTGAAAAAACGGCCTGTACAGAAAATAAAGAAGAATTAGAACAGGAAATTCAAAAAACAATTACCCGTTATCAAGAATCTGTTCTGGTAGAAGAATTCATGCCCGGCCGGGAATTTACAGTATCTTTGTTAGGCAATGATAAACCCCGGGTATTTCCAGTGGCTGAAATACTAACCGGAGGTGGAGAATTTGATTTTTATTCATATGAGTATAAAGAGCAGCATGATAAAATTATTAAATGTCCGGTTGATATCTCCAGCAAAGTAAAAAACATGATGATAAATGCTTCACTTGCTATTTTTGAAGCACTGGAGTGCCGTGATCTGGCCCGGGTTGATTTTAAGATGGATCCTCAAGGAGATCCAGCTTTTATTGAAATAAATCCCCTGCCCGGCTTATCCCCCTATTATAGTATATATCCTAAACAGGCTGAAAAAGAAAATATGAGTAGTAAGCAGATAATAAAAAAGCTTATATCTTTTGCTCAACAACGGGGCGCTGAAAGTTTCTGATATAACCAGAACTAACCAGCCCTTTAAACTATTATTATATGAAACGAGAATTAGGTTCGTGTATAATTAATGTGGTAGGTAATGACAAAAAATAATTTTTATAGTATTATTAACATGTAATCCTGCTAATGTTGACTAATTAATCTGTAAGATTCAAGAATTTAAAACAGAGAGGGGCATAAAAGAATGGATAATTATGAACACCGAAAGACAACTGCTGTTATTAAAGTTTTTGGAGAAGATAAAACACCATTAAAGAATCAAAAATTAACTATTAAACAAACAGATCATCAGTTTCTATTTGGCTGTAACGGATTTGAAATGATTCCCTATGCTAATGAGGAGCTAAATGGTGCTGAAAAAGAGAAAACTCAAAAATATATCGATAATTTCTTAAATTTATTGAATTTTGTAACCCTTCCCTTTTATTGGGGTCAATTTGAACCAGCGAAAGGTAATCCTCGTACCCAGGAGCTGCTTAACACGGCCCGATTTTGTAAGGAACATAATCTTATGGTTAAAGGTCATCCCTTATGCTGGCACACCCTGGCCCCTGATTGGTTATTAGATATGAGTAATGAAGAAATTCTTGATGCACAAATCAAAAGGATCCACCGAGAGGTTGAAGATTTCGAAGGTTTGGTAGATATGTGGGATGTAATTAATGAAGCAGTTATTATGCCAGTATTTGATAAATATGATAATGGACTTACTCGTGTATGTAAAGAAATAGGTAGAATTAAAACAATCAAAAAGCTATTTGAAGCTGCCCGATCTGTCGACACTGGAGCTACTTTAATTATTAATGATTTTGATGTTTCTTCTGCTTATGATATTTTAATTGAAGGTTGTTTAGAAGCTGGAATTGAAATTGATGTTATTGGTATTCAATCTCATATGCATCAAGGTTACTGGGGGTTAGAAAAAACACAATCAGTGTTAGAGCGTTTTTCCAGATTTGATATTCCCCTTCAGTTTAGTGAAACTTCCCTTGTTTCGGGAGAACTCATGCCTGAACATTATGATGATCTTAATGATTATCAGGCGGAAGAATGGCCGAGTACAGAACAGGGAGAAAAACGCCAGGCCAGAGAAGCAGTTGAATTTTATAAAACTCTTTTTGCCCATCCCCTGGTCACAGGTATAACCTGGTGGGATCTACTTGATGGACAGTGGCTGAATGCTCCTTCCGGTTTAATACGTGAAGACATGACTCCCAAGCCGGTTTATAAAGAACTTTTAAAATTAATAAAAGGAAAGTGGTGGACCGAAGAAACCATACTTAGCACAGATAAAGCAGGACAAATAGAATTCACTGGATTTTTAGGTGAATATCTGATTAGTTGTGGAGATAAAGATGTCAGTTTTACTTTAGAAAAAGGGGAAGATAAAGAAATTAAGGACATATTTATTTAAAATATTTTTTGTGTTTTCCAAAGGATAAATAACAACTTGCTGGGTAACTGTTGAGGAACTGGCACAATTTTTTGCCGGCAGTATGGGTGAGGATTAAAGTGATTCTTGTTGGTGAAGAGCTGGGTTTTTAGTTTTAAACATAAAAAATTACTATAGAAATTAGAGATAGTGGTTCTTTTATAGATTATAATAAAAATTTAAAATGGCGTCAGGATTCAGATTTAAGTGGTTTAAATGTTATGAGTATGGGAATCTGGTATGAAACGCTTTTAAGATGGGTCGGGGAAGCAAAAAAAGTAACAGCTATGTCAAAAACATTTGTTAAAATGCGAAAAGATGAAAAGGGTAAAGAAAAAGCGATAAAAATTCCAGATCATATAAATATAATAGTTGATATGGTTTGTGGGGCTCAGGTTTTTTTAATATTTCAGAGGTTTCAGGATTTTCTGGTCAATCAGGTATTTCTTTATTTGGCAGTAAAGCAACTTTAAAGTATAGTGATAATAAACTTTATGGTGGTACAAAAGATGAAAATTCATTAGAAGAAATTGTTATACCCCCTGAGTTTGAAGATGAATGGAGAGTTGAACAAGAATTTATAAATGCAATTAGAGGAAAAGAAAAAGTGAAATTAACAACTTTTAAAGATGGTTTAAAATACATGGAAATTACAGAAGCTGTATATAAATCTATTCAAACCGGAAAACATATATCAATATAAAATGATTATATGATTTATTATTTATTAACCAGGGAGTAATATATTTAAAGAAGATTGAAAATGAATTCCAGGTTTTAGATAATATAATTTTAAAAAAATAAACAATAGTAAACTAGTTAACATATATCTACGTATTTTTAAACTATAATTAAAACTACTAATCTTATATAAATACAAAGAATAGAAGGAGGTTTTATTAATGAAATATAGAAAACTGGGGAAAGCGGGAGTAAAAGTTAGTGAAATAAGTCTGGGCAGCTGGTTAACTTATGGTAATTCCGTAGAAAAAGATAGAGCTATTAGAACTATACATAAAGCTTATGACCTTGGTATAAATTCGTTTGATACCGCTAATGTATATGCTAAAGGAGAAGCTGAAAAAATAGTAGGAGAGGCTTTAAATGAATATCCCAGAGATTCATATGTTCTGGCAACTAAGGTATTCGGGTCTATGGGAGAAGGCCCCAATGATAAAGGTTTATCAAGAAAACATATTTATGAACAAATACATCAGAGTTTAAAAAGGTTAAATCATGATTATGTTGATATATATTATGCACACAGATTTGATCCGAATGTACCTTTGGAGGAAACTCTGAGAACATTCGAAGATCTTTTAAGACAGGGTAAAGTTCTTTATATTGGTGTAAGTGAATGGACTGCCGCTCAAATTGTTGAAGGTCTAAGAGTCCAGGATGAATTTCTTTTAAGTCATATGGTGGTAAATCAACCAGTTTATAATTTATTTGATAGATATATAGAAGAATCGATTGTACCTGTTATCAGAGATAATGGTATGGGATTAATTGTTTTTTCCCCTCTAGCTCAGGGACTGTTAACAGGTAAATATAGAAAAGGAGAGCCTTTACCTGAAGGAAGTAGAGCTGCTGATCCTAAGACACAGGATTTTATAAAAAATATGCTGACAGATGAAAATTTGGATAAAGTGGAAAAATTAATTGAAGTTGCCCGGGATTTAGATATAACCATGGCCCAACTGGCTTTAGCCTGGATTTTACATCAGCCGGGAATTACCAGTGCTTTAATTGGGGCCAGTAAGCCAGAACAGGTTGAAGAGAATGTTGGAGCAGTAAAAGTAGAGTTATCAGAAAGAGATCTGGAAAAAATAGCAGCTATTATGGAAGATTAAATAGATATTTTTTAAGTATAGCTATTTTATCTTTTTACCCCCACCCAAGAATTTACAACAGAATAAAAAAACATAACAAAACCGGAAGCCTTCGCTTCCGGTTAATCTATGCAATTTACTGTTATGTAATACAATCTATCACAATCCAACACCATATACATATAAATGGTGCCGAGGGCGGGATTCGAACCCGCACAGGTAAAAACCCACAGCGCCCTCAACGCTGCGTGTCTGCCAGTTCCACCACCTCGGCACAGCATAGATAATTATAACATATTTTTTTT
>PWDW01000171.1 GCA_003553225.1 Halanaerobiaceae bacterium | reverse complement strand
ATTATTGTCGATATTACCATAATAAGAAAGCATTTTTACATTCTCTAAATGGATTTATATATTTTTTTAATAAGCCTTTTTTCATAATCTATCTCAATCTTTTACATTTTATTTTTTTATATTATGATTGCTGTGACTGCACGGTAAAAATATATTTTCTCGGTAATCTCTAGAGAAAATCTAAATTGTTTGTCCGGAATATGACATTAAAATTATGAAGCTATCAACTTTCACAGGGCAGCAATAATTTTGTTATCATATTTTAAATAAATTTTAAATAAAGTTTAAAAAAATATATAGTTTAAATAAAAGATATTTATATTTTCCTCTGTACTTTTTGACCAGGGGGAGGTAATATCTTTTATTTTATGTAAAGGTTTATTTTTTTGTTTCTGTCTGGCCGGATATTATTACACTGTTTAAAACTGTTAAGTGGTCTTTGGTCTGCTGATGTTATTACAAAAGAAATTATTTATAGAAAGGGGAGAGGTCCTTGCAGAATATAAATAATTTTGATTCGATGAAAATTGGTATTGCTTCTCCAGCCCAAATACGTGACTGGTCTAGAGGGGAAGTCAAGAAACCGGAAACGATAAATTACCGCACACTGAAACCTGAAAAAGATGGCCTGTTCTGTGAAAAAATATTTGGTCCCACAAAAGATTATGAATGCCACTGTGGAAAGTACAAACGGGTAAGGTATAAAGGAGTTGTTTGTGACCGATGTGGGGTGGAAGTTACCCGCTCCAAGGTCAGAAGAGAAAGAATGGGTCATATTGAACTGGCTGCTCCCTGTACCCATATCTGGTATTTCAAAGGTATTCCCAGCCGCCTGGGACTTATCATGGATATGTCTCCGCGAGCCCTGGAAAAGGTAATATATTTTGTATCTTATATTGTAATAAAACCCGGGGATACACCACTGAGCGAAAAACAGCTGCTGGCTGAAAGTGAATATCGTGAAGCCCGGGAAAAGTATGGTGACAGCTTTGAAGCCGGTATGGGTGCCGAAGCTGTTAAAAAGATACTTCAGGAGATGGAGATTGATAAAGAAGTTAGCAGCTTAAAAAAAGAGGTTAAAGAAAGCAGTGGACAGCGCAGGAAAAGAGCTGTTCGCAGGCTGAAGGTTATGGATGGAATAAAAGATTCTGGAGTCCGACCGGAATGGCTGGTAATGGAGGTACTGCCGGTTATTCCTCCCGATCTTAGACCGATGGTACAGCTGGACGGGGGTCGGTTTGCTACTTCTGATTTAAATGACCTTTATCGCCGGGTTATTAATAGAAATAATCGTTTAAAAAGACTGCTGGATCTGGGAGCTCCCAATATAATAATAAGAAATGAAAAACGCATGCTTCAGGAAGCAGTTGATGCCCTTGTGGATAATGGTCGTCGGGGCAGGGCAGTTACCGGAGCCGGTAATCGTCCTCTTAAATCACTGAGTGATATGTTAAAAGGTAAACAGGGACGTTTTCGACAGAACTTACTGGGTAAGAGAGTTGATTATTCAGGCCGTTCTGTTATTGTGGTAGGGCCCAATTTGGAGATGCATCAGTGTGGATTACCGAAAAAAATGGCCCTGGAGCTATTTAAACCCTTTGTGATGAAGGAACTGGTGGCCCGGGATCTTGCTCATAATATTAAAAATGCTAAAGGTATGGTAGAGGATGTTGATGAGGCTGTGTGGGAAGTTCTGGAAGATGTGATTGAAGATCATCCTGTTTTACTAAATAGAGCTCCTACACTTCACCGCCTTGGTATTCAGGCTTTTGAACCAATCCTGGTTGAAGGACAGGCAATTAAACTGCATCCTTTGGTATGTCCTCCTTACAATGCTGACTTTGATGGAGATCAGATGGCTGTTCACGTGCCTTTATCAGCTGAAGCACAGGCTGAAGCCAGGATGCTGATGCTTTCAACTACCAATTTACTGGGTCCTGCAGATGGGGCGCCAATTACAGTTCCCACTCAGGATATGGTTCTGGGTATTTTTTATTTAACCACAATTAAAGATAATGCCCGGGGTGAAGGCAAAATTTTCACCGGAACCAATGAAGTGATCAGAGCCTATGAAAATGATATTTTGGAATTGAGGTCAAAAATAAAAGTTCGATATGAAGATGAAATTATAGAAACTTCTGCCGGTAGACTTATTTTTAATGAACAGCTGCCGGAAGATATTGAATATCAAAACAAGCAGTTTACTAAAGGTGACTTAGAAGAATTAATTAATGTCTTAAATAAAAAATATAAAACCTCCCGGACTTCTGATATCTTAGATAGAATAAAAGAAACCGGATATAAATATTCAACCGAGGCCGGAAGCACTATTTCTATTCGTGATGCTGATATTCCCCCTGAAAAAGAAAAAATACTCACAGAAGCTGACCAGGAAGTTGAGACTATAGAGGAACATTATAATCGGGGAGCAATTACTGAAGAAGAAAGATATCAGCGGGTTGTGAATATCTGGAACCGGGTTAAAGAAGATGTAAAAGAGGCTATGATTAATAATTTAGATAATGAAAATAATATATATGAAATGGCCCGTTCCGGTGCCCGGGGCGATATTTCTCAGCTGGTTCAGCTGGCCGGAATGAGGGGGCTTATGGCTGATCCATCCGGTAAAATCCTTGATATTCCGATTCGTTCTTCATTCCGGGAAGGACTTGATGTAATGGAATTTTTCATCTCTACTCATGGAGCAAGAAAAGGTCTGGCTGACACTGCACTTCGTACTGCTGATTCAGGTTATCTAACCCGGAGACTTGTTGATGTGAGCCAGGATGTCATTGTCCGAGAAGAAGACTGTGGAACTGAAAGTGGAATTACCGCCATGGATATAGGTGGAGAAGGAGAAAATGCTATTGAAAATCTGGAAGAACGCTGTATCGGCCGCCTGGCCGCAGAAAATGTGGTTCATCCAGAAAGCAAAGAAGTTATTGTTGCCCGGAATGAATTAATTTCTGAAGATAAAGCAGGTGAGATTACTGAAGCCGGTATTAAAGAAGTTAAAATAAGATCCCTTTTAACCTGTGAAACAAATCATGGTGTCTGCAGAAAATGCTATGGTAAAAACCTGGCCACCGGTGAAATTGTTGATATAGGTGAAGCTGTAGGAATAATTGCAGCTCAATCCATTGGAGAGCCCGGGACCCAGTTAACAATGAGAACCTTTCATACCGGAGGTGTAGCCGGAGATGACATCACTCAGGGTCTGCCCCGGGTCGAAGAATTATTTGAAGGACGTACTCCCAAAGGTCAGGCAATAATTACCGAAAAAGCGGGAGAAGTTAAAATAATTGAGAAGAAAAATTCCCAGCGAGTTCTAATTGAAGATGAAGAAGGCAAGAAAAAGACCTATCAAATTCCATATGGTTCTAAATTAATTGTTCAAGATGGTCAGCAGGTTGCAGTGGGTGATAAACTCACTGATGGGCCTCTGGATCCCAATATTTTGATGGAGATTAAAGGTGAAACGGTAGTTCAGAATTATCTGCTGGAAGAAATACAGAATGTATACCGTTCTCAGGGTGTGGTTATAAATGATAAACATATTGAAGTTGTCCTGAGACAGATGATGAAAAAAGTAAGAGTTGTGGATGCTGGAGATACGGATCTGATACCGGGAGCTCTGGTGAATAAATTTGAAATTCGGGAAGCCAATAAAAAGGCCCAACAGCAGAATGGTAAACCGGCAGTTACCGAACCTGAACTTCTGGGAATTACTAAGGCTTCATTGAATACGGACAGCTTTTTGTCTGCAGCTTCTTTCCAGGAAACAACCAGAGTTCTTACTGAAGCTTCTCTGGAAGGAAAAGTAGATCATCTGCGAGGATTAAAAGAAAATGTCATTATCGGACAATTGATTCCCGCGGGAACGGGGATGAAATATTATAGAGATATTGATATTCTGGATGAAGAAGGTACAGAACTTTTATCCATGGCCGGTACCGGAGAAACCGCACCTGATTCTGAAGGAAAAGAAGATGAAACCGAAGAGGAAATATTAGAGACCGACCAAAAAGAGGAAGAACAAAAAGAACAGGAAGAGAAAAAAGTAAAACAGATAAAATAAAAATATGATATTCTGCGGGATATCTTTTTTGATATCCCGCAGAATACTGAATATAAAAAGGTTAATATTTTTTTTGAGAAAAAAAGAAAAATCAATAATATTGGTTGACAGGGTTTTCCAGAGGTGTTAAAATACTTAAGAGTCTGCTGTAAATGTCCGGCTGATGTTTTTATCTGAATATCAAATTATCGCATTAATATAAAAGGAGGTGGATTTGTGCCCACAATTAACCAGCTTATTCGTAAGGGACGTAAAAAAGTAAAAAAGAAAACAAATGCTCCTGCACTGGAAGGATGTCCCCAGAAGCGGGGAGTCTGTACCAGAGTTTATGCCCAGAATCCCAAGAAACCCAATTCTGCATTAAGGAAACTGGCCAGAGTTAGATTAACCAATGGTAAGGAAGTCACCGCCTATATTCCGGGAGAAGGTCATAATCTCCAGGAACACTCCGTTGTGCTTGTCCGCGGGGGTAGAGTTAAAGACCTGCCGGGAGTTCGATATCATATTGTAAGAGGTACTATGGATACTGCCGGTGTAGAAGGAAGAAAACAGGGCAGATCAAAATACGGAGTCAAAAAATCCTAAAGGGGGGTAGATGAATGCGCAAATATAGAGCCGAAAAAAGAAAGGTTGATCCGGATCCCATATATGAAGAAGTACTGGTCAACCGTTTGATTAACAAAGTTATGCTGGATGGTAAGAAAGCTCTTGCTGAAAGAATTGTATATCAGGCTTTTGATATTATTGAAGAGAAAGTGGGAGAAAACCCATTAACGGTATATAAAGAAGGGCTGGATAATGTTTTACCAGCTCTGGAAGTAAAATCACGCCGGGTGGGTGGTTCAAACTACCAGGTTCCGGTTGAAGTTGATGAAAACAGAAAAATGAGCTTAGCTCTGCGCTGGCTTATTCAGTCTGCACGTAATAGAGGCGAACGAGACATGAAAAATAGACTGGCCAATGAACTTATTGATGCTTATAATAATACAGGTGGAGCAGTAAACAAAAAAGAAGAGGTGCATCGTGTGGCAGAAGCCAATAGAGCTTTTGCCCATTATAGATGGTAATTTTTTTAGTAAAGGGGGGAGTACGTTGGCCCGACAATTTCCGTTAAAAGATACCAGAAATATTGGAATTATGGCCCATATTGATGCCGGGAAAACCACTATAACTGAGAGGATGCTCTATTATACAGGTCGAGTTCATAAAATGGGAGAAGTTCATGATGGAGCAGCAGTTATGGACTGGATGGAGCAGGAGGAAGAAAGAGGAATTACAATTACTTCTGCTGCTACAACCTGTGAATGGCAGGATCACCGCATTAATATTATAGACACGCCAGGACACGTGGACTTCACTGTTGAGGTTGAACGCTCACTGCGAGTACTTGATGGGGCGGTGGCCTTATTTTGTGCAGTTGGGGGTGTAGAGCCCCAGTCAGAAACTGTCTGGCGTCAGGCTGATAAATATAAAGTACCGCGTATTGCTTTTGTAAATAAAATGGATCGTATGGGTGCAGATTTCTTCCGGGTGGTAGAAATGATGAAAGAACGTCTGGGAGCAAATTCTGTACCGGTTCAGCTTCCTATTGGTGCTGGAGAAGATTTTACAGGGATTATTGATTTAATTAAGATGGATGCAATTGTATATGAAGATGAACTGGGAGTAAATTTTAAGAGGACTGAAATCCCGGAACAATATAAGGAAAAAGCTGAAAAATATCGTGAGCAGCTGCTGGAAGCTATTTCCGATAAAGATGATAAAATTATGATGAAATTTCTGGAAGGTGAAGATATAGAACCCGAAGAGATTAATAAAGTACTGCGGGAAACTATTTTAGACGTGGATATTATACCAGTTCTGTGTGGTTCAGCTTTTAAAAATAAAGGAGTACAGATGCTTCTGGATGCAATTGTTGATTTTTTACCTTCTCCTTTAAATGTTCCTCCGGTTGAAGGGAAAGATCCTCAAACAGGTGAAAAGTTAGTCCGTAATGCTTCTGAGGATGAACCATTTGCAGCTCTGGCCTTTAAAATAATGTCTGATCCTTATGTCGGTAAACTGGCTTTTTTCCGGGTATATTCAGGAGTACTGGAAGCAGGTTCATATGTATATAATCCGGTAACAGAAGAAAGAGAGAGAGTCGGTCGTATTCTTCAGATGCACGCCAACCACCGAGAAGAAAGAGACAAAGTTTATGCCGGAGATCTGGCGGCAGCTGTGGGGTTGAAAAATACGGGTACTGGAGATACCCTCTGTGATGAAGATGAGCAAATAATACTCGAAGCAATGGAATTTCCCGAACCGGTAGTCTCTGTGGCTATTGAGCCTAAAACTCAGGCTGATCAGGATAAACTGGGTGATGCTCTGCACAGGCTGGCTGAAGAGGATCCAACATTTAAGGTTGAATCTGATGAAGAAACAGGACAGACGATTATCAAAGGAATGGGTGAACTTCACCTGGAAGTTATTGTTGATCGACTGCTCAGGGAATTTAAGGTTGAAGCCAATGTGGGTCAACCCCGGGTTGCTTATCGAGAAACAATAACCAGAAAAGTGGAAGACATAGAGGGAGAATTTATTCGCCAGTCCGGTGGCCGTGGACAATACGGTCATGTTAATATAGATGTGGAACCTCTGCGTGAAAAGGATTCTGATGAAAACTTTGTTTTTGAAGATAAAGTTGTGGGAGGTGCAATTCCCAGAGAATTTATTCCCGCTGTTGAAAAAGGTATTGCTGAAGCTATGGAAAATGGCTTTTTGGCCGGTTATTCAATGGTTAATATCAAAGTGACCTTAAATGATGGAAGCTATCATGAAGTTGATTCATCAGAAATGGCCTTTAAAATTGCCGGTTCCATGGCCTTCAAAAAAGCAGTGGAGCGTGCAAACCCGGTTATACTGGAACCCATCATGGAAGTAGAAGTTGTTGTTCCCGAGGAGTATATGGGTGATGTTATCGGGGATTTAAATGGCCGCCGGGGACAAGTTGAAGGAATGGATTCCCGGGCTAATGCTCAGGTAGTCAAGGCCCAGGTTCCTCTGGCCTCGATGTTTGGTTATGCTACCGATCTGAGGTCTAAAACTCAGGGCCGGGCCACATATACTATGCAGTTTTCTCATTATGAGCAGGCACCGCAGAATGTTACCGCTGACATTATTGGGGAAGAGTAGTTTATATTCGAGTGTTTAAAATTCAGAGAAACTTCTTAACCTAAAAGAGCTTTATAAAAATAAAGACTGGTAATTATCATCATAAGGAGGATGAATATACAATGGCAAGAGAAAAATTTGAAAGGACCAAACCCCATCTTAATATAGGGACAATTGGTCATGTTGATCACGGAAAGACGACATTAACAGCAGCAATAACCAAGGTACTGCACAATTATGGT
>PWDW01000014.1 GCA_003553225.1 Halanaerobiaceae bacterium | reverse complement strand
ATAAATTAGGAGGATAAATATGTCCAGAGTATGTGAAATATGTGGTAAAGGAAGTAATAATGCCAACCGGGTAACCCGCCGTGGTAAAGCGAAAAAAGAAGGTGGGGTTGGAAAAAACATCACCGGAAGATCAGGACGAAAACAAAAACCAAATCTTCAAAAAATTAAAGCTCTAGTTGACGGCAGAAAAAAGAAAATAAAAGTCTGCACTCAGTGTATAAAATCAAATAAAGTAATAAAAGCCCATTAATGGGCTTTTTTTTATTTATACTGTTCTTCTTTTCTCATTTCATAAAGATCATTTCCATAAATATCATTTACCACAATAGCTGGAAAATCTTTTACCTCAAGTTTTTTTACAGCTTCTGGCCCCAGTTCGGGGTAAGCGGCTGTACTTACCCTGGTTATACTTTCTGAAATCAAAGCTGCAGCTCCTCCAACAGCAGCAAAATAAACCGCCTTATATTCTTTCATTGCTTTTCTTATTTTCGGAGATCGTTTCCCTTTACCAATAGTTCCAGAGAGCCCTTTCTTAAGCAGAGGAATTGTTAAAGGATCCATTCTATAACTGGTTGTAGGGCCCGCGGAACCAATTATTTCACCCGGTTTAGCCGGAGCAGGACCCACATAATATATAATCTGTCCGGAAAGATCAAAAGGCAGGGTTTGTCCTTTTTTTATCAAGTTAACCAGCTTCATATGTGCCGCATCACGGGCAGTATATACTATCCCGCTAAGCATTATTCTATCTCCAGCTTTTAATTTTTTGAGATCATCTTTTTTCAATGGTGTTCTTATTTTCAAGTAAACACACCCCATTTTCAAATATAAAATATCACTTTTATCACTTTTTAAAGAACAGCTTTTTTATGACGGGCAGCATGACAGTTTATATTAACTGCTGCGGGTAAGGAAGCAATATGACAGGGATATTTTTCAATTTTTACTCCCAGAGCAGTCCTGGTCCCCCCCAGACCCTGGGGACCAATACCCAATTTGTTTATTTTATTTAAAATCTTTTTCTCCAGTTTAGCCGTTTTAGGATCAGAATGTGCATCATCCAGATCACGTAAAAGAGCTTTTTTTGAAAGTAAGGCTGCTTTCTCAAATGTGCCGCCCAGTCCAACACCTACAATAACAGGAGGACAGGGATTAGCATCAGCCCGGCGCACCGTATCAACTACAAAGTCAATGACCCCCTCCTGTCCTTGAGCCGGACTCAACATTTTTATTTTACTCATGTTTTCACTGCCCCCACCTTTGGCCATTAAATAAAGTTTTAGCTTATTTCCAGAAACAATTTCAGTATGTATTACAGGAGGGGTATTATCACCGGTATTTTCCCGGTTAAAAGGATCTTTTACAATCGATTTTCTTAAATATCCTTCTTTATAACCTTTTTTGACCCCCTCAAACAGCGCTTCCTGCAAATTACCCTCAACCTTAACATCTTCTCCCAGCTCTACAAAAATCACAGTATAACCTGTATCCTGACAGATGGGTACCTTTTTTTTCTCTGCAAGTTGATAATTATCTATTAACTGCTGAAAAATATTTTTCCCCATTTCTGAACTTTCTTCTTTTCGAGCTCGTAATAAAGCTTTTTTGATATCATCATTAAGAACAAAGTTTGCCTCCTGGCACATTTGAGCAACTCTATTGACAATTAAACTTTTTGCTATCTTTTTCAATTTGGTAAACTCCTTATTTTACATTATTATCACTATTAAAACTGCCAGGATCTGATATAATATATATCATAGATCCTTCTTTTAAGCTTACTGACGCTCGACTGGATAAAATTTTATTGCTGATACCCCGACTGAGGTACCGATAAAATTCTTCATTTTCAACATTGTATTTACACCCCCTAATAGAAACCCCACTTACAATTTCACTACGGGGTATTAAGGAAAAAACCTTCCCGACCTGCTGTTTTATTGCTATTTTATCTTTTACTATTCCCACCTTTATATGTGGTTCTTCAATAACGGCCTTAATATTCTTGTAAGCAGCATATTCCAGAAGAGAGATATTCCCTAACTGCTGATCAAATCTGCCTCCCATTAAACCAATAATTTGTACAAAATTAATTTCTATTTTAATACAGTAATCCAGAGCTAATTCACCATCTGTTTTATCTTTATTCCGGGGATGTTTTTTTATGTTAATTCCTGACTTTCGAAATTCTTTTAATTTATCAGAAGACAGTGAATCCAAATCCCCTACTATTAAATCAGGCCTGATGCCAATTTTTTCTAATAAAAGAGCTCCACCATCCGCAGCTATATAAAATGGCTTTTTTTGCTCTCTCTTTTTTAAATAATCATAATCACCTGATTTACCGCTCAGTTCACCATTGAGGGCTAGTACGGCTTTATCTGTCTTCAATTTAATTCTTAACCTCCATTTGTTTTCATTTTAAACTCTTTAAGTGCCTGTTCAGGGCTTTCCGCTTTAAAAATAGCAGAACCGGCAACAATTATATCTGCACCGGCAGAAGCTACTTTTTTTACATTATCAGGCTTTATACCTCCATCAACAGCAATCTTTACCTCCGGGTTTCTGCTGCTGATTAAATCCTTTAATCTTTTTATTTTATTATACATCCCGGAAATAAATTTTTGACCACCAAAACCTGGATTTACGGACATAATTAGCACTAATTTCAAATCAGGAAGTACATACTCCAGTTCATCAAGTGGGGTAGCAGGATTTAATGCAGCTCCGGGAAGACAATCTTCCTTGTTTATCTGCTGAATTAAACTATGCAGATGCTTTTCTGCTTCTACATGAACTGTTATGAGATCACTTCCTGCCTCTGCAAAAGCGGATATATATTTTTCCGGATGGTTTATCATAAGATGGGTATCAAACAAAAGGCTGCTGTGGGGTCGTATCGCCGAAATTAACTTCGGCCCAAACGTTATATTGGGAACAAAATTTCCATCCATAACATCAAGATGGAGATAATCAGCATTTTTTACAAGTGATATTTGGTTTTTTAAATCACTGAAATCAGCTGCCAGTATTGAAGGAGCTATATCAATCATATTTGTGTTCCTCCTTTTCTTCAAGTTGCTCATAAAGCTTTACATAACTATTATAACGTGATTCTGCAATTTTATTATTGTTAACTGCTTCTTTAACCTGACAGCCCGGTTCATGAGTGTGGCTGCACATATTAAATTTACATTCATTCATATACTCAGAAAACTCTCTGAAATAAAACGGAAGCTCCCGGGGCAGGATATCAGAAAATTCCAGAGTTCTAAAACCGGGAGTATCAGCAACCCACCCTGAATTATTCAGGGGAAGTAATTCTACATGGCGGGTTGTATGTTTTCCCTGCTGTAATTTTTTACTAACTTCTTTAATTTCCTGCTCAGCTTCAGGTATAATTTTGTTAATCAATGAAGATTTTCCTGTTCCCGAAGGTCCGGCCATTACATTTATATGCCCTTTAATCTTTTCTTTAAGATCATTTATGTTTTTACCAGTTTTTACACTGACTGTAAAACAGGAATATCCAATATTTCTATATAATTTCACATTCTGAAGTATATTGCTTTCCTCTACCAGGTCATTTTTGTTAAAGACAATTATCGGCCTAAAAGAAGATGATTCCACCATCACCAAAAAACGATCCAGTAAATGAAGTTCCAGTACCGGTTTTTTAAATGAAAAAACAATAATTATTTGATCCACATTGGCCACCGGGGGGCGCTGCAGCAGATTATCCCGGGGACAGAGTTTTTCAACAACTGACTTTTCCCGGGAAAAAAGGACAAAATCTCCCGGATAAACTGAGTCCTGTATTCGGCCCCGAATTTCCAGCTGCAGTATATTTTGATTTTTATCAGCTAAAAAAAAGTAACCCCCGACTGTCTTTACTATCATTCCTTTTTCGGTCATAAATCCTCCTTAAATTTTATTCAATATCTTCTTCATGTATTAAATCATCATTCATATACACACGATAGGTAGTGGGTCCTACACTGTTGATCGTTTTTTCAATATTATCTCCCGGGCGATGCTGACCACGGTAGGCAATATCCACTCCATTGATATCTTCTACTTCAATAACCACTTCCTGTTCCTCAAAACCGGTAACAGTAATCATGACCCGCTGTGAATGGATATCAGCCTCTTCTGCATTTAATAAACCCTGACTGACAGTAATATCAATTTCACTGTCATGGGGAACTTCTCTTCCCGGAGCCGGCTGCTGTCTCATTATTTGTCCGGCCAGATATCGCCTGCTTGTTTCTGTAGAAATGTTTCCAATTTGCAGGCCATATTCTCTAAGCTGAAAACTGGCTTCTATCCTGTTCAAGCCTGTAATGTCTGGTATTTCAACCATGTCAGGATGAGGTCCGGCACTGACGGTTAATTCATAATCCTCCCCAATATTTATCTCGCGTCCGGGTTCTGGGGTCTGGTCCATTACATAATTCTCAGCATATTCATCACTATACACAAAATTAATATTTTCTTCTGTAACCGAAATACCGGAGTTCTCTAAATTTATCCGGGCCTCACGAAAGGAAAGATTAACCACTTCCGGCATCTCAATAACAGGAGGACCCTGACTCAATGTCAGCTGGATGACCCGGGTCTGCCGAATAATACTGCCGGCCTGCGGCTCCTGGCTTATTATAATTCCCTCTTCAACTTCTTCATGACTCACTTCACTTTCCACATTTAGATCCAGGCCTCTCTGAGCTGCCCTGTTTTCGGCCTGTTCCAGTGTAAAACCTGTAAGTTCAGGTACCTCAACAGTGGGAACATCAGTATAACGCATATAAAAGTTATAAAGTATTCCCAGGGAAGCAAAAATAACAAAGAATATTATTCCGAAAATAATTAAAAAACGATACTTTCCTTTTTTATTTTTCTTATTTGAATTTCCAGGTTTATCATCCTTATTATTGTCAGTATTATCATCTATATTATTTTTTTTCAGTGCTTCCAGTATTTCTTCATCATTTTTGGTTTCCTCTGCAGATATTTTATTATTTTCATTTTTTTCAGAATCTATGCCTTCCGATTCATCAGCAGAGGTATTTAAGTGATTCTTAAGTATTTCAGATTTTCTCATGATTTTTGTATCCTGTTTTGCTTCGGATTCACTATCTGAAATAGAAAGTGTCTTTTTTAATTCAATTAATTTTTCTTTCATAACAGAGGCACTTTCAAATCTATCTGAAGAATTTTTAGCTAAAGCTTTAATAACAAAATTTTCTACTTTTCGGGGTATATCGTCTCGATAATCGGACAGAGATGGTGGGTCTTTTTGAATATGCTTTAAGGCAACCGCGACGGGACTATCTCCCTTAAAGGGAACATCCCCGGTCAGCATTTCATATAATACAACCCCCACAGAATACATATCTGATTGTGCATCTACTTCTTCTCCCTGGGCCTGTTCGGGTGATAAATAATGGGCACTACCTTCTACTGTATCTGTTATGTCAAGAGTAGAAGCATTAACAGCCCGGGCTATTCCAAAATCGGTTACTTTAACTGTTTTGTCATTATCCAGAATAACATTATGTGGTTTAATATCACAGTGTATTATATTTTTACTATGTGCAACCTCAAGTGCTGAACATATTTGATGGGCAATATCCAGGGCCTCGGTGATCGAGAGCTGACCCCGATTGGAAATAATATCTTTTAAATTTTGACCTTCAATTATTTCCATAACCAGATAATTATATTTATTATCCCGACCAATATCAAATATACTAACCACATGGGGATGTGAAATACGGGCCACCGCTTTTGCTTCATGTTTAAATTTTTCAACAAAACTTTCATCTGTCATATGTTCGGGACGCAAAATTTTAACTGCTACTTTTCTATCCAGCAGCAAATCCCGACCTTCATAGACAATGGCCATTCCGCCCTGACCTATTTCAGCTTGAATTTTATACCTATCATTTAATATTTCTCCAATCATAAACTCACCTCAGACCTTACTGAATAATACCGGTTATTAAGGTAATATTATCCCTGCCACCATGGTCAAGAGCTTTATTACCCAATTTTTTTGCCAGATTTTCTTTCTGCAGATTCTCTTTAATGGTTTCCTCAATTTCCAAGAAGGGAACTATATCACTGAGACCATCAGTACAGAGAAGGACCAGATCATCCTGTTTGACATCAACCATTTTTGTTTCCACCTTTATTGAACCATCAATACCCAGACCCTGAGTCAAAATATTGCTTTTGGGATGACCAAAATTATCTTCAGGACTAAGCTCTCCCTGATTGACCATCTGCTGGACCAGAGTATCATCTGTGGTCAGCTGTTCTAACTGATTATCATGAAATAAATAAATTCGGCTATCTCCCACATGTCCCAGAAAAATTGTGTAATCATAAAAAACAAGAAAAGAAAGTGTGGTACCCATACCGGAAAAATCATCATTTTCTGCTGACCGGGAAAGTATTTGGCTGTTTATTTCTTTGGTAACTTTTTCAATCTGCTCAATTATATCTTCTTTAAGATTAAATGAATAATCACGAAGATAATCTATCGCAATCTCACTGGCTACTTCCCCTGCACTATGTCCCCCCATACCATCGGCAACAGCGGCAAGAATATATTTTTTGTTTTCCCTACAAATTAAATAGTTATCTTCATTTGTATTACGAAAATTTCCTTTATCGGTAAATACATTAAACTTCATTTGATCCCTCCTGCCCAGAATCACTTTTTAGCTGACCACAGGCCGCATTTATTTCACTTCCCTTTCTTTTCCGCACAGTTACATTAATATTGAAATCAGCTGCAGTTGTTTTAAATTGATTTATCGTTTTTTCATCGGGAGGTTTCATGTTTATTCCAGCTGAATAATTAACGGGTATTAAATTCAAATGACAGTTAATATCCTCCAGCAGCCTCGCTAAATCAACAGCATATTCAGGATGGTCATTAAGGCCCTCAATTAATATATACTCAAACGTAACTCTGCGGCCGGTTTTTTTTATATAATATTTTACAGCAGGTATAAGGTCTCCCAGAGGATACCTGTTGTTAATCGGCATTAATTTGCTGCGCAGCTGATCATTAGGGGCATTAATTGATACCGCCAGACCAATCTGGGTCCCGGATTCGGCAAGCTTCTGGATACCGGGAATTATTCCCGAAGTTGAAATAGTAATCCTGCGCTGGCCGATATTAAAACCCCTGTTATCATTGAAAATTTGAGCCGCTTTAAGAACAGCATCCAGATTATTCATAGGCTCACCCATGCCCATAAAAACCAGATTTGTAAGATTATGGGCTCTGTGTTTTTTTTGTATTTTAACTGCCTGTTCAACTATCTCAGCTGTTTTTAGATTTCTTTCCAGACCCTGGAGTCCTGTAGCACAGAATTTGCAGCCCAAATCACAACCCACCTGTGATGATAAACATACACTGTATCTTTCTTCATCATAATAAGGCAGAAAAACACTTTCAATTCTATTCTGATCGGGCAGTTCCCAAAGATATTT
>PWDW01000013.1 GCA_003553225.1 Halanaerobiaceae bacterium | reverse complement strand
GGAGGACAATCTGAGAATATCTGCTCAGAGGATCCATATGTGAAGCATTTGAAAGAAGATAATCAACTAAACACTGTTGACAAGAACCAATCTAGTTTGACGGATTTCTCAATGTAGAAATAGATTAACAGATTAGCCCGCCCCGAACGGAGTGAGCATGCCCACGGCCTTTAGCCGTGGGTGAGTGGGCTATTTTGACTTGGGAGTACATTTGTTCAAAATTTGTTTTTTTTGGGATCAAATCAAAAGCGAACATTATTGTATTCTTTTGAAACTTATTGCAAAATTTTGACACATAGTTTAATCTATCCAATTGAATTTTTTATTTTCCGATGGAGTTAGAAAGCGAGGAAATAAGGGAGCTTTACGCGGAACTCGAAAGACACCACGAAAACAACTTGAAAGAAAAGGGAGTTAAACTTCCAACTCTTAGGTACGGAGGAAATTACAGCAAAGGCGCTTTGGTTTTGGTTTACCTGTACGAAAAAATGGGAAAACCAGTTAGTAAAGAAGAGTTAACTGAATTCGTGAGAAAGTATCATCCAACTACTAATGACGTTCAGCAGGCTAGACACCTAGGGCAACAAAAAGGATGGTACATCGTTTCCCGTACCCGAAAGGACACTGAAGCCTTAGAGAGGAACTTCGAGTCCGGCGAGTACTCGTTGATTTCCGTAAAAGAACACTATCCAAGATTTACAGAGGAAAAAAGAGTTCAAAGCGAGGATTCGTTTTGGGAAGACTTAAAGGAAGAGTACGACCGTAGATGTGCTACCTGTGGATCTAAAGAAGGTGAACCCAATGTCCACTATCCTAACACGGAGACTACTTTACAGAAAGGCCACATGGATCCGAGAAAGTCCTTGTCTAAAAGCAACACGATACCTCAGTGCGAAAAGTGCAACCGTGCAGACAGAAATTACTTCGTTTACAACAACAAAGGTAGGGTCGTCGAAATTGCGGACCCAAAGTTCGTGCTCAAGTCGAACGAAAAAACCCAAAAAGAGATGTTAAAGGTGTTAATCAAAAAGCACGAAGGTCTTTCTAGAAAGTTGCTTTCTAAGAATTTAAAAGATTACGAATAAGCCTTATTTTGTTACTGAAGAAAGAAACTATTTGTATAAATAAGAAACACAAATACAAATCGCTTTGCCGGATTTTCATTGTAGAGGTTTGATCTATGGGATGGCAAAGCGAAGAATACGAAAAGAAAGTTGAGTTCGCGAGAAGCTTTATCGAAAGCAACTTCGGATCGAATTTCGAGGATTTCATCGAAGAGGAAAATTGGGAAGAAAGTACCGACCTTTGCTCGAATGTGTTAAACGACTGTCTAAGAGAGGAAGACGAGGATTACCTAAACGAAAAGTTGGATTTGGCTCACCTTCGTGACAGAAGACGACCAGTTGAATACGCTTGCGACTTAATCGTTGGATGGGTATTGGAAGACGGAATTTTAAGGATTTTGAGAGAAGAAATGGATCTCGAAACTAACCTATCTAGCGCAGACAAAAACAGGAAGTTTTTAAAAAGTCCAGACGCCACTCCAGATATGACGGTGATCAAAAGCGACGGAACGGAAATTCCACTCGAATTGGCTCAAGACTTCACTGGCTATTGGCAAAAAAACAATAAGATCGACCTTCGGGACAACAAGTATGTAAACATCAAAGAGGAAGACGGGGTATTGCTCGGTCTCGACTTCGAGAACGAGGATTTTTTCGTTGTTGACATCTCCGAGACCGACGGGCATTCTCATCCTCATCCGCCGTTTGGAGGGAAAAAAGCTTACACCTTTGAGTTTGACGGAATAGAATTCCACGATGTAGACGAGATGAAGGAAGTACTAAAAGACCACTTTGAAGGGAGATAAATTGAATTCTTCTCAATTACAAAGGAGTTTAGATAGTTCGCTAAGAAAGTTGGCGAGCCACATTGAAAAAGATTGTACCGACGCTCACAAAGATTACTATCCGAGCAAAGTTAGAGACCTCCGAGACGCCTTAAAAATTCTCCAAGAAGCCCCTTCGCTCGAAATATTAAACGAAGTAAAGTCGAATTTGGGCTTCAAAAGATTGTTTCCTCTCGTAGAACTAGCCGAAAAGCCTCTCGAGCTCGAGGATTCGATATACAAAGACTTAGAAGCCGTTTGCGACTCGTATGTCAATGTCTGGAGGGTTAAAGAGGACGAAGCCAAAGAAAAGCTAAGAGAATACAAAGAAAATGTGCAAGGATATGTACTTGAAGGAATTTTTAGAAAGGGTCTGTCCGAAACAGACAATGAAGCGTGGAGAAGCATAAGATACAACAAAGGCGGAAGAACGATTTACAAGTATATTTACGACATAACTAAGGGTTGGCTTCACGAAGACTTATTTTACGCTTGGTTAAAAGAAAAACTAGATTCGTTCGAGATAGATTTAGATATCGAATTGATCAAATCGGCTCACGACGCCGAAAGAGTCTTCAAATACAGCAAGAAAGGTCAAAACATATCCGGAGAACCAGACTTTCGGTTAGAGTTGCGAGAAGATAGTTTCGAAGAGACCGTCTTTTTAGAAGTTCAACACGTCACGGACAGAACGCGGAGAAAAAGGAAAGGGCTAATACAAGTTCCAGGACATAGAGTCGAAACTTCTCGATTCTTTGAAGAAAGATACATTTTGGTAGCTCCTTACTTGACAAAAGAAAACGAAGTGCCAAAAGTTAGCGTGAATCCCGCTCCCCTAAACCCGTCCTCTAAAGACGGTTTCGTCCAAGCGCGATCCTTCGTAGACCCGCCAGAAGGGGCAGTCGAATTGGAAAAAGCCTTGAAAAGCATCCTAGAAGGGAAGTAAATTCTTCGTTAATATTGGAGTTTGTAATTAAGCCTCTCCGTAAGAACTTGCGTTTAACAAGTTTTCGATAGTCGAATACTTGAAAGACGTTGCCGGGTATTCCCCGCTTTTTAGTTCGATTGGAGGCCTGATTTCAAAAACCGATCGCAATCCATAAACGAACTTAGAGGAGGTTTTTCCGACTTCGGCGATTTTTCCTACATGTGTTATCGCTTGAATTGGAGACGTCCGATAAGTCGCTAAGTAAGAGACTTCTCTTTTGAACTTGTCTTTTTTGAACCTCCAATACTTTTTCTCGTCGATCATCCTCTCGAAGGAGTATTCGTCTACCGAAACGATTGCAACGGTGTCTTTTAAAAGAACATCTTCTTCAGATCTCTCCTCGTGGCCTAAGTCGATTAAACCGAAGTAAAAATCTTTCAGTTTTTCTTTGCTTAATTTATCGATCATCGTTAACAAGACGTCCTCAACTTCTTTTCTCGTTTCGATATCAAAAAAATTGGTAAGAATCTTTTCGATGTTTACCTCAAAAAGAGGAACTTTTTTCTCGTAGCAAAAGCAAAGGACGGCGTTAGTCACATAAGAGGAAACTCCTTTAACTTTCTCTTCCATCTCGTGGAAAGTCTGTTCTCGGACTCCTTTTTCTTTCAAAAATCTAGCTCCCGAGATTAGAGCCTCGGCCTTTTTGTTGTAAAGACCAGTAGATCTTATAACTTCGACGACTTCTTTTTTCGACGCTTCGGCCAATTCGACCTCAGAAGGAAATTTCTCGAAAAAACTTTCGTAAACAGAAAAAACGTGTTTTGCTAATGTTTTTTGAAGTAGAACTTCGGCGCAAAAAACTTTGTAAGGACTATCGAGTTCTTCTCTCCAGGGAAAAGTTCTTCCGAGTTCTTCTTCCCAATCGAGGACTAAATTTGGGAACAAATTTAATTTTCTTTTTTTGGAAGATTTTAAGCCCTCGGTCAATCGTTCACCCCTTTCAATGCTCGATTTATCGATTCGGCCAAAGCTTTTGCTAGTAGCGGGGGCACGGCATTTCCCACCTGCTTGTATCGTTCAGATCTGTTTCCGTGCAACTCAATTTCATCCGGAAAAGACTGTAATCTAGCGCCTTCTCTAACGCTCAAAACCCTGTTGTCTCTAGGATGCAAAAACCTACCAGGAGCGCTAGCACATCCGTAGTTACCCGTAATAGTGTCGGCTGGGCGATCCCACTCTAACTTTCCGTAAATATTTGGATATCCGCTGTTTAACTGTAATTCTTCTGGCAAGTCCGAGTGGTTGCCTCCGGGAGGTATGTTTTTGATTCTCTCAACAACTACATCGCTGTGATTAGGACTATCGTGATTCATTAATTCGCTAGATCTTTTTCTCGCCCACCTTTGATAAGAGGTTTTTGGTTCGCTTGCGTATCGATTTTTTTCTTGACCCGGTTCGAGAGGAGGCAAGTCTGAAATTGCATCTCCCACAGTCAAGTGGGTCTGACCGTCCTCGGAGAAAGAAGTTAAAGAATTCTGGGAATAGTGAGAAGGCTCGGGCCAGGAGAAATTGAAGGAGAGTTCTTTTTTAGCTCCAACGAAAAAAAGCCTTTCTCTTTTTTGGGGGACCCCAAAGTTGACTGCGTTCAGTATTTTGTATTGACTATCGTAACCCATTTCGTCAAAAATGGCGCTGAGCTCCTCAGTTACAAGTTCTCCAACTCCGTTTTCCATGGAAGCCAATCCAGTGACATTTTCCATTAGAAACACATCTGGCTTTATTTGTTTAACCGCTTTAGTGTACTCTTTAACCAACTTGTTTCTAGGGTCGTCTATCATCCTGTCGCCAGCGGTACTAAATCCTTGACAAGGGGGTCCACCTATAACGACATCTAAAATGCCTGGGTCTATCTTCTGCTCCTCGATAACCTGTTTTATTCCGTTGTTGCTCAGATCTCTATTTATTGAGGTCGCGTCGTCGTGAGACTTTTCGAAGGTTTTCAAAAAGCTTTCTTCGTTGTCAACGCCCGCTAAGACCTCGTACCCCGCCATCTCGAAACCAAGACTTAATCCACCAGCTCCACAGAAAAGATCGACCGTTTTTTTGCTCATGTTTTTTTCTCCTTTAACTTCGTAGTTGTTGGCAAACAGATTTCAAATATATTATTATTTTCGTTGGTTCTCTCGCTTAATATTCTCCAAGCAAATTTCCGAGTCGTGCCATCTAGTCACTATTTGTTTTTAGGGCTCTTTAATAACTTGTATTTCGAACAAGTCCTTCTCTTGAGTTTTGTAAATCTTGATTTTTTTTGCCTTTTTAGTTTTCATTCCAAGCTCCCAAAAGCCTCGAGAACCAATTCTAATTCTATCGTAAGAGTCCAAGTATGTCTCAATGACTTTATTCTCTTCGTCCCTAACTTTTAACTTAAAATTCTCTCTAGTTTCTGGTAATTGTTCTTTTATAGAGCTAGCGTGTATCCAATTCCTTTCCCTTTCGGACGGAGAGATTCGTTTTTCTAGAATCAAATCGGACTTCTCATCCTCGTTAGAATTTTTAGCGTCAGAATCTTTAAATCGGTTAATTATATCTTCCAGAGTTTTTTTATCCATCTTCTCATCCAATATTTGTTTAAGTTGATCTACTTCCAAATCGTAGCAAGGAGTCTTAATTTACGATTTATTAATATACTTCCTGCTCTTAATGTTTTTGGGCTGTAGAGCCTATTTTTAACTCCCTAAGCTTTTCCAAGGCACCTGAAGGCATAGCATTTCCAATTCAATTTGGGTTCTAAAGAAAAGACATTACTAAAAAGACTAAAATTACAATAAAAAGTAAATTATTACAAAGTTATGCAACAAGAACATATATTGTAACGACGAGTAACAAATTCAATGGCAGAAAAAAAAGTAGTCGAGCTTTCAAAGAAGCTCAGCTCAGAGACTAGACTAAAGATTATCGGGATATTGGACGATGATAAACTATCCTTTCAGGATGTGAGGGACCGTTACGAAGACAAATACAAAGACATTAGAAGGGAAACAGTTTACAGAGAATTGGAAAACTTAAAAGAATCCAACCTAGTAAAAAAGGAATACGACGACGAAAATAAAGTGTTTCTATACAGTTTGAAATACGATCTAGTAGAGATAAATTTATCCATTATGGAACTTAAGTTGAAACGAACGAGTAAAAAATCCGATTAGGCGCTAAGGACGATTTTTCCAAAGTGTGTTTTACTAGGACCAAAAGACCTATTAATTTTTATCAATCCGAAATTCGGGCCGAGATCCAATCCGTTAGGACTTCAACCATTTCGTCTTCTACTTCGTCTAATCGCCGTGCGTGATTAGGATAAATGTCTCCTGACTCTACTTCGAACTCGTCGAGTACTTTTTGGTAAAACTCCTCTTTTTCCTCTTCCCACATAGACCGTATTTTTTCCCTTACATCGGCTTTTTCGCTACTCATCGAATCATTCCTCCTTATTTGATACATTTCCGCTGATTTAAATATTTCCTAATTTAAAACTTGTCAAGTCTTTGGTCATGGTTCTACTCAGAAACAAAATATATTAATTTAGAGAAAACATAAACTGATATCATGCCCCTCAAAAAAGATGTCCTCCAGTTCACCAGCATCTTTATCCTCTTGATCATATTCCTGATCTTTGCAGCATATTACCTTCTCCAAGGAGCGTACTTTCACTCCACCATTCTCTTGGGATCCATGATACCCTTGTTCATCCTGATGGTGCTGAAAGGGAAAAGGATGAAAAAGAAATACCCAGAAGAGTACTAATACAACCGACATCCCTTTATTTCCAAAACCAATTTATCCACCTCTCCTCTTTTTACTCCAATGAATCTAACAAATCGAATCCGGAAATACAAGGCATACACCGCCCTCATCTCCCTCGGCATGTTCCTAACCGCCCTAGACCTCGTCACGACCTATGTTCTCCATGGCAGAGGCTACATCGAGGGAAATCCGTTCATGCGTCCAATCCTCGCAGAGTTAGGTCCAACTCTTTTCCTCTTAATCAACGCTGTATTATCGATCATGCTCATCGCATTCCTCACCTACGCCTCGGCAAAAAAGCTTGAAGGCAGATATCAATACCTCCCCTTGCTCGTCTACTGCGTCCTGAGAGGGGCTGTTTCTCTCAACAACCTGCTGATCTTTGCAAATCTGCTGTAACTCTTCCCTATAAATTCCCTTTTACCCACAAAACAAAGCCCTTCAAATAATCATATATACCTCTAATATTTGAATACAAACAGATCACAAAATACTCCCCGGAGGCAGACTGAATGGACGAAGCAGACGAGATGGCCGAATTGTACAGGGAAGGCCTGACCCAGAAAGAGATAGCCGATAAGTTCGACCTATCTCAACCGACCGTTTCCAACAAACTTAGAGAAAAAGGGATCGTTGGCCAAAAGATGCCGGAAAATCTAGAGGAAAAAATAGAGGAGTGGGTTGACCTACTAAAAGACGGCTTGACAAGAAAAGAGATAGCGGAGAAGTACGACGTAACCCTCAACACGGTATCTAGAAGATTGAGAGAAAGGGGCCTGGGCGTTGAAGATCACCCCAGAAAGATTCCACGAGAAACAATAGACGAGTGGGTCGAACTGTACGAAGACGGCTTAACCCAAAAGGAGATAGCAGAAAAGTACGACGTGAATACAAGCACGGTATCCAG
>PWDW01000051.1 GCA_003553225.1 Halanaerobiaceae bacterium | reverse complement strand
CTTTTTCTTTTTGATCAATTTTTTCTGTCCATGATTGTAAAACTGTATCATATTCCCGGGCTATCTTTTGATAATTATTCCATTTTTTAAGTATATCTTCTAATTCTTCTTTCTTTTTTTGATAATCTCTGTATTCTTTATACCTATCCCAGTTATTGCGCAGATCTTCCAGCTCAGAAATCCGCTCCTGACATGATTTTAGTTTTTCAGACCACTCACTCAGTTTATCTTTTTTTTCCTGCAGATTTTCACTCAATTTTTCCAGTTCTCTCTTTTCTTTTAACAACCTATCTTTTTTGTAATATAATTTTAAAATTTGGCCCCAATTTCTTTTAGAATAACGGTCAGAACTGGTCGGAGTATGGGGGCGATTATCGGAAAAATTCCAGTTTTGATTAATCTCTTTAATTTTTTCTGATAGTTTTTCTGAAAAAGCATCCAGAGAAACTCCTTCTGTTTCATAAACAGTTTTCCGCAGGGTCTGTTCCAGAGAATCATTATCCATTTTCCGCAGCTGTTTGATAGTATCTCCCAATAGACCCTGATTGATCAGGACACTGTTCCGGTAGGTCTGATGGCCAAAATCTAAAAGCTGCTGCAGTTTTTCCTGTACCACCTCATAAGCTGCATATTCCTGATCTTTTAGCTGAAGATGCGCTTCATTCTGGCTTTTGTCCTGATAAAAAGTCTTTTTCAACTCCAGATCCCGACCCCGGTGCCAGGCCTGCAGAAAAACAGTTAAATAATCTCCTCCCGACAGGGGGAATTTTTCTGTTATGTACTGCTCCTGAGCTGAATTTTTTCTGTACTTAAGTGGTATAAACAAAGCAGTTTCCAGAGCAGACATAATTGTTGATTTTCCGGCTTCATTGGGCCCAAAAATAAGGTTGAAATCAGATTCAAATTCAATATTTAGGTCCTGAAAACAGGCAAATGGCTGCAGGTGAATACTTTTCAAGATCATTATTCCTGTACCTCCCTAATTAGATCATAGGCCAGCTGGAGAGTAAGGTCATCTTCATTTTCTAATCTTTCCAGAAGCAAATAAGGTATACTGTTCTTTTTAAATTCTCGTTCTATGAGTTCTTTAGAGATCTGAGGTCTCAGTTCATTTTCGAGCTCCAGATAAAAAACCTGACTTTTTAATGTTTCATAAATCTGATTTTCGGCCCCCTCAATATAGGTTCGATATACTTCTTCGGGCAGTGTGCCCTCCAGCTTCAATCTGAGAAGAGTATTCTGGTTATCCTTATACTCCCCTAAAAGAGACTCCAGCTCTGCTTCTGAATTTATTTTTCTGCTTTCCTCTCTAAATTTAAACTCTCCTGTTTTTAGAGCCCGGGCATAAACACTTTTGTCTTTTTCAATCTCAATAAGCCAGGCTGATCCTGAATGGCGGCAGTTCATACCATCAGGTTCAGGGGTACCGGGCATAAAAATACGGGAAGCAGTGGTCTCTTCCTTCTGGGGATAAGGCTGATGAATATGCCCTAACAGCCAGACATCAATACCCCCCAGACCGTTTAACTCATCCTTTTTCATATGGTAATAATTATCTCCCTCCGGGGCTTCACCTTCCAGAGAACCATGGGCCAGCCCCAGATTTATCATATCCCGGTCTATCAGGTCTGACTTCTCTTTAATCCAGCTTAGCTGATTATCAGAATTGGTTCTTTCCGGGCAGGGAGCCGGATAAACCACTACTCTGTTTAAACCCAGCTCCTGCAGGTATACAGGTTCCTCTTTGTCCAGAATCAGGAACTCCTCAGGCAGTTCATCACGGACTGACGACCATAAATTGGAACTTTCATTTATATAATCATGATTACCGGGTAAAATGAGGACTACCTCTCCGTTGAAACTGGATAATCTGGTAATAGCCTGCCGGACTAAAGATTTTTTCACAGAAACTCTGTCAAACAGATCTCCGGTTATGGCTAAAATATTACACTGATTTTTATTGGCCTTCTCAATTAAGGAATCAATTACCTCCAGCCGGGCCCGAAATAGAGCTGAAGCTGTATTACTCCCATAATATTTAAACTTCATCCCCAGATGAAGATCAGCAGTATGTAAAATTTTTAGAGCCATATATTTTTCCTCCCAATTTTGTTGCTAAAGGACAATAATTACCGATTTTGTTTTTTAATCTTATGACTTAAACTTTCAACTCCATTTTTGCTGACAGTTTGAAATTCATCTTCTGCAGGCCTCAGAGAAGAGCCAAAATAAACCCCGGGAACCCTTTGGGTTGACAGGTCTCTTTTTGTTTCCATAGCAGAAATATGAACCTGGTCACAGTCCAGATTGTTTAATACATAATCATAATTAAAAGGTTTAATCCCCCCGGGTAATATTTCAATTTCTTCTTCAACATATTCTATGATCTCCTGCAAAAGCTCCATCCCCGCTTCAATTCGGTTGCCCTGGCCTTTTGTCAGGATCCTATCAAAACCCAGTTCAATCAATTTATCAACTGCCCGCCAGGGATCGGGAACTACATCAAAGGCCCGGTGAAAAACAACCTCCCGGTCCCCGACAATTTCAATAATCTCCCGGCATCTTTCAGTATCAATGGTACCATCTTCATTTAATATTCCACAAACAATACCATCCACACCCTGTTTTATGGCCTCAGCAGTATCCTTTTTCATCACTCTAAATTCATTATCAGTATAACAAAAACCCCCGGCCCGGGGTCTAATCATAGCCATTACAGGGATATCCACCCGGTTTTTAACTTCCTTGAGAGCACCGGCACTGGGAGTCAGACCACCCAAAAAAAGAGCTGAATTTAATTCAATTCTGTCAGCTCCTCCCTTTTCTGCAGCCTCCGCATCATCAATTGAACCACAATAAACTTCAATCAGCACATCATCACTCATTTTTAAAAACTCCTTTTTGTTTTTTAAACTACAGCATCCTCAATAGCATCATAAATTTTAGGTTCTCCTCCATAACCACTGTTAAGATTGCAGTAAATGCTGCTGTCAGCAGATATGAACATTTCACTGACTCTCTCCATTTGATAAATATGGTTGGACCGACATTAACACATCAAGAACCTCAAAGGACTTCATCCTCATATTAAGGTAAAAAAAGACGAAAAACAATATTTATGACTACCGTCATGACAGCAATATTATTTCTTAAATTAATTGGAATTGACTTTTTGCAGTGCAGCTAATAAATATTATATCACATACCTCAGGTCTTTACAGCCTCAAAACCGGCCAGGATTCTGTCAGGCTGTAATAAACATCCTAGATTTGACCGAAGATTTTCTTTCTTAAAAATTCAAATTTTAATTCTTGCCGGTCAAAATTTCTTTCTTCAAAATCTTTAACCTCAGTCAAGTTTATCCAGCTGCCTGTTAATTTCCTTTTTTTTCTGTTCATCAGCCCCACTCAGGCGGGCTATAAGTTCCGCCTTCTTCATTTTTTTCTGCAGCTCGGTATATGATTTCTGCTTATTTTCCTTTTTTTCCTCTGATTTAGGTGATAATGCCTGGTTCGATGATTTCTGTTTATGCTGAAAGTCCTCAAATGAACCCTGAAAACAGTTTAAACTACCCTCCTTTAAATTCCAGATCTCAGAAGCAATCTTTTTCATGAAATAACGGTCATGAGTAACAAATAATATCGTACCTGTAAATTTTTTCAAGGCCTCTTCTATTCTTTCCCGGGCAAACAGGTCCATGTGATTCAGCGGTTCATCCAGTATCAAAAAATTACTTCCACTCAAAAGAAGCCTGACAAAGGAGAGGCGAACTCTCTCTCCCAGGCTCAGCTGATTAATTTTTTTCTCTACTTTTTCTTGAGTAAAAAGCATTGAACCCAGAAAAGTTCTTATTTTTTGCTCACATTGTCCCAATTCAGCCGCCTGGGCCGCCTGCAAAACAGTTTGTTGAGGTTCTAAATTCTTTAGTTTCTGAGAAACATAACCCATCCTGATAGAAGCTGTACTGTTAATTTTACCCCCGGAGGGCTGTTCCCGACCGGTAATAAGGCGTAATAGCACAGTTTTTCCAGATCCATTGGGTCCAATTAATGCTATTTTTGCCCCCTTTTCTATCCTAAAATCCAGGCCAGAAAATAATTCCAGTTCCCCAAAGTTTTTGCTAACACCCTGGCCGGAAATTAAAATAGAACTGTGAACCTGCTTTTGGGGCACCAGTTCCAGATTCACCTCTTTATGTTCATAAGGTTTTTCCCTGTTTTCAAGCTGTTTTAGCTGGCCCTGCAGGGCCTTTACCCTGTGGGCCATCTGGCCTGTTCTTCCATCCTGCCCTTTAAGCTGCCGCCAGAAAGAATCTGTTTTTTTTCGACCTGAATCGGCTTTATTTACAAATTTCTGCTGTCTTCTTATTGCAGCCTGCAGTCGTTTTTTTTCCTTTTGAAATTTCTCATATTTCTGATGAGCTATCTTCCTTTGTTCTTTCTTTTTTTCTCTATAGTCTGAAAAATTACCCCTATATTCACTTAATTCTCCCCGCTCCAGTTCCCATATTTTTTTGGAAAAATCGTCAAGATACTGCCGGTCGTGGGAAACAACCAGCACACCTCCCGAAAAATTAGCTGTGAATTCCTGGAGCCAGATTCGGGAATTGTGGTCCAGATGATTTGTGGGTTCATCCAGTAAAAGCAGCTCCGGCCTGGTAATTAGCAGTTTAATCAGCTGCAGCCTGGTCTGTTCTCCTCCACTGCAGGTTTTAATCCTGCGGTCCAGCCAGGAGGAGTCAAGCCCGAATTTATTCATATTTTCTAAAATCGCACCATAATTATTACTGTCTTCAGTTAAAAATTCCTCTACAGTTGTATATCCATTTAAATAATTATAGTGCTGTGGTAAATAGGCAATTCGGCTGGTATGTGTTTTTATAACTCCCCTGTAGTCCTTGATCCTCTCTTTGATAATTTTTAACAAAGTTGTTTTACCACTTCCATTCCGGCCAACAAGACCAATTTTATCACCTTTATAAATTCTAAATGAAATCTCATCAAGCAGTTTTCTGGTTCCAATTTGATATCTTATATCTTTTGCATCCAGTAATAACATTAAAAAGCCTCCCTTCCCGGTCTTTTGCAACCAGAAAAGCAGGCTTAATTAAATTCAAAAAGTTGACAGCATAATTTCTGCAGTTATATATTAATCCCGGCCCGGCTTTTATTTTGCCGAACAAGATATTCACTTTTCTCTGTTCAAATTAAACACACTGCACCTCTGGCACTTCCAACCGGAAGTAATTTTTTCATTTAATTATATCTGGGCCGAAAGCTCAATCCAGAGACGCATATTGTTTTTTCCTCCTGATTTTAGTTTAAATAATTAAATGTATCATTAAATAAAATTCTATATCATTAATTAATAACTGTCAAGTGTTTTGGGCGGCTAAAATTTCTTATGATTGGGTTATTTTCTTTTTCTTTCTCTGTATTATATATTTGTCTCATAACTAATAATTGTCAATTTCAATTTTAGCATTTTTCAGGGCCTGATCTTTGGTCTCATATAACTCTTTTTTTCTTTTGGGGGTCTCACTGGTTAATTCCGGTATATGATAATCCCATCGACCACTGTTATGAAACAGGCTGATTGTAAAATTCTTGTATTCATACTTTAGATTGTCAGTATCATTTTCTTCCATCAATTATAATCCCCCTCCTTTCGTTAATGACAAAAATTTTGCCCCATTATACAGGCATTTTCTTCGTTCATCAGCGGTATATTTTATATAATCAGATTACCCATCAATTTTTTATAAAATTATTCATATAACTTTCCTAACTTTCAGTCTGTTTCTTATATATATTATTTCCTGAAAATGTCAAATTTCCTTCTTTTTATACAAAAAAGTATTTTTCTTTAATGAATATCATATATTATCGCAAAATTAGTGAAAAAATAGCTGTGATTTGTTAAAATTAAACCAGAAAACTAAAAGACAATAAACAAATCAGCCAGTTTTTTTATATTCCGTTTTTGCCAATTTAAATTTAAGAACTGATATTTTGCTGAAATTAGATTTGAAGACTGAAAGGGGTCCCGGGACTTTATGAAAAATATCAAAAAAATTTATCACAATCCTAACCTGGAAGACAAAGAACTAATCTTTGAACTGGAAAATGGCATGAAAATCATCAAACACAGTGACACAACAGTAAACAAATTCAATATAAAGCGGTGGGAAGAGGTGGACTTTGTTCCCCAAAATTATAAACCATTATCCAGAAAGCCCTCTGCAAAAGAAATAAAAACCTTAAAAAACTTTCTGAAAAAAAGAGAAAGCACAAAAAAGGGGCCTCTAGCAAAAATAAAGCAGTTATTCTTTAATTTGAAAACAAAAATCTGCAGATATCGACAAAAAATCTTTTCCAGATTTCATGAGGATTAATCTATAAAAAACAAATCATATTTTTTTGCTATTTTAAAAAATAGCTCATAAATCCTTCCTGCCTCCTGTTTATTATTCATCCGGACATGTGATACTCTTCTTTCAGGTCCTCAATCAATTGTTCCACAGAAATTATTTCCTGGGTCCGATAGGCGTTTTCACCGGCAAAAGCAAAACCATGGGCCATCCGGCCCTGCCGGGCATTCATCAAAGCCAGGGCTATACAGTAAGGGCTGTCCTCTTTTTCACAGGTCTTTATACAGTGGTAGGGACAGCTGAAAGGTTTCTTTTCTCCGGACGAAACTTTTTCGACAAATTGATTTTGGATAACCCGACCGGGCATCCCTACAGGACTATTTATTATTTCCAGATCTTCCTTTTTACTCTGCAGGTAAGCTTTTTTAAAGGCTTCATCAGCATCACACTCTTCTGTAGTTACAAATCTGGTTGCCATCTGCACACCAGCAGCCCCTAAATCAATCATCTCGCGAATATCGCCCCCGGTATATATTCCACCCGCGGCAATGACGGGTATTTTCCTCCCTATTTTATTTTCGATTTTTTTTAATGATTCCAGAACTTCAATCACCAGTTTGTCAAGTGAATATTGGTTATCATCAATCTGTTCTGGTTTAAAACCCAGATGTCCCCCGGCTTTCGGCCCCTCCAGGACAAAAGCATCCGGTATATAATCAAATTTTTTCATCCATTTTTTTGCAATTATAACCGCAGCTCTGGCTGAAGAAACAATAGGTACCAGGGCTGTTTCATCAGATTCTCCCAGAAACTGGGGAAGATTCAGGGGTAAACCAGCCCCGGCAAATATAATATCGGCCCCCTCACTGATGGAGGTTTTAACCATATCTGAAAAATTGGTCAGTGCTTTCATTATATTTACCCCCAGAATGCCATCAGTCTTTTCTCTGGTTTTTTTTATTTCTGACTTTAAAGCCCTGATATTGGCCTGAAGATAGTTATCCTGAAGGTCTGATTCAAACATACCTACACAGGCAGAAGAAATAACTCCTATTCCACCTTGATTGGCAACCGCCGAAGCAAGACCGGACATAGAAATACCTACTCCCATGCCCCCCTGAATAACAGGTAATTTAGCCTTTAAATTTCCAATTATTAAATCTTTCAT
>PWDW01000047.1 GCA_003553225.1 Halanaerobiaceae bacterium | reverse complement strand
GAAGAAGTTCACCTCTATATGGGTAATGAACACCCCTCGACGGCTGCTCCCGGTCAATTGGGGTATACAAATGAAAACATCAATGCTTCACAGCATACCATTGATTTCAGTTATTTTACCGGGGTTGACTTTACCGATGATATTTATATTGCCGCCCATACGGATGTTCAAATCTGGTAATAGGTTTTTAATTCTGGTGGCTGCCGGATAATTAGTTTTTCTGGCAGCCCCGGTTTTTAAATTATGTTTAACATATATACCGGTGGGTTTAGATAAAAATCGTATTTAAAAATAAGGGGGATTAAAATGATAGGCAAAAAAATTCTGGTGGGACTGCTGTTAGCAATTGTCACTTTTACTCTGGTGGGCTGTGATCTTTTTAATAGAGAAACCGGAACAACCGAAAAAACAGCAGCCATAGTGTCCATCAGCGAAGTTCAAAAACTGGAGGAGCTGTTTGTTGATCCCGGTACTGAAGAACCAGAGGTTATTGAGCTGCTGAACAGTGAAAGAAATATGGTGGATATAGTTTTAAGTGATGGGCGGGAAAAAACAGCGGAAGCGGCCTGGCAGGGGGCTAATGGTGATTTTAACTCTGAAGAACCGGATACCTATGAATTTAAGGGCACGGCCCGGTATAATGATTTAAGCACAGATATATCTATTGATGTTGTTGTGGATAACAGAGCAACCTTAACCTTAGAGATAATAGGAGAGGGAGAAATAATCGATCAGGATAATAATGTTTTATTATCATCTCCGGAAAACATGAAAGAAATTAAGTATGAACCGGGAACAACCTTAGAATTAACCGCTGTGCCCCATGGAGACTGGCTGTTTATGGGCTGGAAGGGAAAAGAAGGTTTTATTGAATTAACTGAAATTAATATGGATCAAAATCATGAACTGCAGGCTGTTTTTGGTAATATATTAATTTTTGATGTAGAAACAAATTTTTCCAGTATTGACTGGTATGTTAGTGGTAAACTGGAAAATTTAATGAGCAGGGAGATTGAATATGTTGAAATTCATGTAGAGCTTTATGTAGAGTCTGATGATAAAGAAGATGAGCTGTATACTTCTAGCTATGATGTAAAAGTGGAAGTTGCTGATGGAGAAATTGTGAACTGGATTGTGGGAGGATTTGCTTTTCCGAAGAGTGACAGCTACTATAAAATTTTATTAAAAAATATACACTTAGCTGAATAGACAAACACTACAGGGGGATTAATAATAACAGCCCCCTGCAGTTTAAAATAAAAAGTCCCCGGTTTCGGCCGGGGACTTAATCAGTTTATATGAAAAGGAGGAATTGATGATTTTTAATCCGATTTATTCAAAGGCTTCTTCATTAATTTCAATGTCTGCTTCATCTCTTAATTCTTCAATATATTCACCAAAAGCTTCTCCCTGTTCTATCTGCTGCTGCTGGGCCTGCTGTTCATCCAGACCTTCATCCATTTCATCTATGATTCCTTCCTGCTCCAAAAGAATTTCTATCTCTAAGTCAGCATCTTCCAGAACAAGTTCCTTTATGTCATCCATGTCTTCTAAAGTGGTCTCCGGTATCTGCTGGTCAACCTCCTGCAGAAATTCTTCTTCAGTCATACCCTGCTGCTGCATCTGCATATTCAGCTGTTCTTCAACCTGGGCAAAATATTCATCTTCCTGTTCTTCAGAAACCTGAATATCCAGTTCATCGGCTTTCATGCTCAGCAGTTCCTGATTAATGAGTTCGTCCAGCATATCCCGGCGGTAGGCATTAAGAAAGTCCTGTCCGGCCTCGGATTCTGTTAAAAATTGTCCAAACTGGGGATTGACCTGCATCAGCTGCATACTTAGCTGATTTATACCGGCCATTTCTTCTACTTCACCCATTGTTATTTCCTCACCATTGACTACAGCCGCTGTCTGTTCAGGATCAATGTCCATACCCATTCCCGGCTGACCGGGCATCATCTGCCCCATAACCGGTACTGAGACTAAAAGAAAGACAAAGGTCATGACCAGTAATTTCTGTAATTTCATAATTATATCATTACTCCTTTCAGGAATATGATATTGAAATAAATTTTATTAAGATGCAAAAATTGGCACATGAATATGTTTTTCTTCTGGTTCTGTATTATTTTGTCAATTATCCCCCCTCTGCTGATTCACATTATAACAGAGGGATATTAAACAGTATTTAAAATGAGATTAAAACCAGATAAAAATATCCATTAATTGGACCCGGGCAGGAGTTTTTGACCGAATGTAGAATTTAATAAAGTAGAATAAAGAATAAGATTTCCAGAAAAGAGGAACGAAAATGAATCCCACCCTGATCACCATTTGGTTTATCCTTATTTCGGCCCTCACTGCGGTAATTATGAGAAAGGTAAAAAAGGATAAATGTCTGAAAGATTTTCGAAACAATGTTGTGACTGTGGAGCTTCTAAATGGCAAGAAACCACAGGGTGAACTCAAGTTAAAAAGTACCGGTTTTAAGCTGAATTATCAGCAAAGGATTGTTGAGGAACCAAATCGTCCGGTGCTCAGTTTTCTGCTTTATAAAAATGAATATCCCGATATTCAGGCTATTGTCCGTTATTACAGAGATTTACGGGAAAAGAATTTAAAAGAAAGAGAACTGGATTTCAGGAAAACTTTCCATCCCGGCCGGAGCCGCCGCGCTTTACGGAGTTTTACCAATTTACTGAAAATCATAAAGGATTCGGTGGTTGAAATTCTGAATCTACTCACCAATCATATGTCCAAAACCACTCCTGCAGGAATAACCATGAGTGGTCAGCAGGGCCAGATCTCCAAAATGCAGAATGAGCTATATGGTGTATTTGAAACTTCCTATGAACCACTGCTGGAGGACTATATCGGTCAGCGAGTTCTCCTGGAATTAAAGGAAGGTGACCGCTGGGCTAAATACAGGGGAGTGTTGAAGGATTATACAGCTGAATTTATTGAAATAATTGATGTTGAAGAATATGGAGCAGAAAAGTTGAAGGTGGATTTGATTGTTCTTCGAAAATACGGTATAGTGCGTCATCTCAGTGAATAATATTCTGACGGCAGTATCGTTTAATATGATATCCTGAAAATAAATATACAGTATTTTCCGAATAAGTCATCAAATTAAATGGAGTGATATATATGTCAAAGGAAGAGGAACAAATTGAGGATGATAACGAGCACCGGGCTGAGGGTCAATTTCAGAACTTTTTTATCAACTCCCGGGCCGGTTTTTACCGCAGCACCCCTCAGGGAACATACCTGGAGGTGAACCCCGCTCTGGTTGATATGCTGGGCTATAAGAGCCGGGAAGAACTGATGAAGGCCAGTATTCCCGGGGAGATATATGCCCATCAGGAAGAAAGACCGGGCCCGGATGCCAGAGAGGATGGCTTTACCGTCCGCCTGAAAAGGAAAGATGGTTCCAGTTTCTGGGCGGAGATCTCCTCCTGGGTTATTAAAGACCAAAAGGGTCGCCCTAAATACTATGAAGGGATAGTGCGTGATGTAACTGACCGCAAACGATATATAGATGAACTTCGGAAAACCAGAGAACAGCTGCAGATCACCCTGGAGAGTATTGGGGATGGCGTGATAGTTACCGATACTGAAGGTCTAATTGTGCTGATGAATGAACGGGCCCAGCAGCTGACCGAATACGAGCTGGAGGAGGTATACCAGCAGCCCCTGGAGGATGTCTTTCATATTATCAATGAATTTTCCCGAAAACAGGTTTCCAATCCTGTTAAAAAAGTAATTGAATCCGGAAAAACTGCCGGTTTGGCCAACCATACGGTTCTCATTTCTAAAAATGGTAGAGAAAGAGCGATTGCCGATTCGGCCGCCCCGATTAAAAATGATCAGGGAGAGATAAAAGGGGTGGTGCTCGTTTTCCGTGATGTGACAGAAAGAAGAGAGATGCTTAATGAACTGAAATTTGAGGAACAAAAGTACCGCACTCTGTTTGAAAACACGGGCACGGCCATGGGTATAATCCAGGCTGATACCACCTTTGAGATGGTAAACAATGAGATGGTGAAATTAACCGGTTATGACCGCCGGGAACTGGAGGATAAAATGAGCTGGAAGTGTCTGGTGGCAAAGGAGAATGAACGGGAGCGTATGGAGGAATATCACCGGCTGCGCCGGGAAGAGACCACCAGTCCTCCCCCGAACAGTTATGAATTTACCCTGGTGAATAAATCCGGTACTCAGAAGCATGTGCTGGTCAGGGTGTCCATGATTCCGGAGACCACCAAAAGTATTGTTTCGTTGCTGGACATTACCCGGAGAAAAAATTATGAAGACCGGATCACCTATCTGGGCTACCATGATGAAATGACAGGACTTTATAACCGCAATTATTTTAAGGAAGCCATGGAGCGTCTGGACACCGAACGACAGCTGCCGCTGAGCATAATCATGGGTGATATCAATGGTCTGAAGCTGATTAATGATGGATTTGGCCATCAGCAGGGGGATGAGCTGATCAAAAAGACAGCCGAAATTATTCAGAGCTGCTGCCGAAAGGAGGATATCGTCTCCCGCTGGGGTGGTGATGAGTTTGTGATCCTTCTGCCCCGGACCAGAAATGGAGAGGCGGCCAAGATCAAAGACCGCATTAATCAGGCCTGTAAGCAGGCTGAAGAAGAAGTCCCGGTAAAGCCCAGCATAGCTCTGGGTTATGCCACCAAAACCAGTGGTGAGCAAAAGATAGATGAGGTCTTAAAAAAGGCCGAGAAATGGGTTTACAAAAGAAAGCTGGTGGAGAGTGAGAGTATCAGGAGCTCGATTATCTCTTCTCTGGAGGAGACCCTGCTGGAAAAAGACTATGAGGCCCGGGAACATGCCGAAAGAATTAAGAAACTGGCCCTTAAGTTTGGCCGCCAGCTGGAGCTGCCGGAAAATAGGCTCAATGAACTGGAGATGCTGGCCTCCCTGCATGATATCGGGAAAATTGCGATTGATGAAGAAATTCTGCTCAAAGAAACCGCACTTACAGACGAGGAATGGGAGATAATAAAGAAGCATCCCGAAAAAGGTTATCGTATTGCCCAGACCAGTACTGAACTGGCTTCAATTTCGGAGGACATATTATACCATCATGAGTGGTGGGATGGTTCGGGTTACCCCCGGGGCCTAAAAGGAGAAGAGATCCCGGCAGCGGCCCGTATTATTGCGATTGTTGATGCTTATGATGTGATGCTTCAGGGCCGGCCTTACAAGGATCCAATCAGCAAAAAAGAGGCTGTCGAGGAGCTAAAAGAGTGGGCCGGGGTTCAGTTTGACCCCTATCTGGTAGAGGTTTTTATTGAGGAGGTGCTGGAGGAGGAGTGCTGTTCTGGATAAATTTTTAGTGATTGAAAAGTTGATTCATGTTTTATTCAATAAATTGTTGAGGCTGTTTTTTAACTACATAAGGTCCCTTAAAGAGTGACTAAATTATTTTTCACGAGATAGGTGATAGGTTTCCGGAAAGAGTTCTCTGCTGTTTGAGATTGCCATTGAATTAGGTGGAGATTAAGCTAAAACATTTATAAAAAAGGAGATATGGTAAGCTTATGGATAATAATAATAACTTAAATCCAAAAATCAGCACTTATTTAGAACGGATTAATTATAATGGTCCCCGGGATAGAAGTTTGGATACTCTTTCCAATTTGCAGGAATGTCACCTCAAAGCAGTGCCCTATGAAAATTTTGATATATTAAAGGGGATTCCCTTATCCCTGGAAATAGAGGATTTATTTGAAAAAATAGTAGTTAACCGGCGGGGAGGATACTGTTTTGAGCTTAATGCCCTTTTCCGCTGGCTGCTGGAAGAGTTAGGATATGGGGTAACCAGTCTGTTTGCCCGCTTCTGGAAGGATGAGCCCGACCCTCCGCCCAAAAGACGCCATCATGTGCTGGAGGTTATTACCGAAGATGAAAATGATAGGTATTTGGCTGATGTGGGGGTAGGGGTTGCTATACCCCGGAGACCGGTAAAGATTGAAGATGGTTTGGTTCAGGAGATCAGGGGTGATAAGTACAGGCTGGAACATACCGGTGATCCTTATGTGGGCTGGATGCTGTATGAATTCAAGGAACAGGAATGGAAAAAATTATACTCTTTTACCGAAGAGCCCCAGTATCAGAAGGATTTTATCATGGCGACTTACTGGTGTGAAAATGCATCTGATTCTATTTTCACAGATGATGCTATGGTTGCTGTTCGTACGGATGAAGGGCGCAATACAATTGATGGTGATGAATTTAAACTTTTCCGCCCGGAAGGGGTAAAAACTTTCCGCCCCCAAACCGAAGCTGAATATAAAAAAGCCTTAAAAGAATATTTTGGAATTGTTATTGAGGAATAATTTTTCCTGCAATAATTTCACTATTTTATTGGACAATATGCTTTGGTGGACTGTTTTAATAGGAATTGGTTCTTTAGATTAGATAGGATCTTAAGAACAAAAAGGGAATAACTAAAAACAGCTGTAGAAATTTATATTCATTTTATAAATATTTTAGATGGGAAAAGATATTCAAAGAAAAATCCGGTTTCAAAAAAGCTTGAAATATAAATAATCAAATGTTATATTATATATATAAACATATGGTGATTATGATTTAAAATATTTGAATATTTGTATAACGAATGAATCAAATCATAAAAGAATATGTTTATAGCTGATTTAAATTACTGTAATTTTCAAAAAAGGAAGGGGGGATAGGTTCTGCAAAATACCCTTAAGCTGTGATCACAGTAGTTTTTAGGTTTACAGGCACTTAAACTAAAAACAGGGGAGGTAAAAAAATGGATAAGGTCTGGAAAAGCTTAATAATTACCATTGGTGTGTTATTCGTCTTTAGTTCATTGGCCCTGGCGGAATATCAGCAAGCTCCTGTACTGGAAGAAAAGGTTCTTGAAGGAGAGCTGCCTTTTGTTGAGGAGAGACTTCCGGAAGATCCTCTGGAAACAGAACCGGTTGATGAAATAGGTGAATATGGGGGAACCCTGGAGCTGGCCACTGTTGGAGAACCTGGTGGCACTCCTGACTTTATGGCTTTTTTCCGGGCTGAATCAGATATTGCAACAGTAAGACCTAATATTGTTAAAGATTATGAATTAAGTGAAGATGCAAAAGAAATCAAACTTTATTTAAGGGAAGGTTTGCGCTGGTCTGATGGAGAGCCCTTCACGACAGCTGATATTGAATTCATGTGGGATGATATACTGTTTAATGAAGAACTTTATCCTTCTCCTCCGGGAGATTTCAGGGGGGAAACCCAGGTTGAAGTAATCAATGATTATGAAGTTATTCTAAAAATGGAAACTCCTCATCCGGGTGTAGTTAGAGATCTGGCCCGGGAATGGGGTGTTATGGGCAGAGCATTTGCTCCCGCACATGCCCTGAAAGAATTTCATATTGATTATGGTGATGAGGAACAGATTGAACAGTGGGTTGAGGAAGCAGATGGTGTTGATGAGTGGTATGAACTGGAGGTCTGGGAGATAGAATGGGGCAATTATGATGAAGTGCAGACTCCCAGAGATGAGTTCCTGCCCCTGCTTGACCCCTTTGTTCCGGTAGAAATGACCACTGAATATGCAGTTTTTGAAAGAAACCCTTATTT
>PWDW01000131.1 GCA_003553225.1 Halanaerobiaceae bacterium | reverse complement strand
CTGACTTTTTATCGGAATTTGTTATCTGTGTTTTTGAATTATGGAAATTTTATCTGGGTTTTGGGGTGGTGCTAAACCTGAATCAGCACATACTGCAAAAGATCAAAAAGTTAAAATGCTGGGCTAAATGTTGATTAGAAATCATTGCCCAGATCATCATCTAAACCTGGATCATCATCAAGACCATCATCCAGACCTTCATCTTCCATCTCAAAATCATTCTCTAATTCTTCAAAATCATCGTCAACTTCACCACAGCCTACAGCAAAAGCTGCAAAAAGAAGTACAATACAGACCAGAGCGATTATTTTTTTACTTTTACCAAGAGTCATTTTTTAACCTCCCTGTGTACTTTTTTTTGTCCGCAGCATAAAAATAGCAGCATAAATCAGATAGTTTCGAGGCCTGCTATTTCACTTAATACCCTAACAAACAAATGTGATGAGAATGTGAAAGAACAATGATAATTTATTATTTTTTGTTTTAAATATTTATGAACTTCGGGGTTTGTTTTTAACTTGAGCCTCCTGAAGTTTTATTATATAATTAAGCCAGATGTGAACATCTGTCTGATTTGACCGGTTGATTATGATATCCAGGGAGTGGATTATGAATCTAAACCAGGCTTTATCCCATCTCAAAAACAAGGAACAGTACTCTGCCCGTATCACCTGCTGGAAGGAGCTTCCGGCCCAGGAGGCGGATTTTGCCGAATTTCCGCCCGGAATTGCAGAGGATATCAAAGAGGTCCTCCAGGACAAAGGCATAAAACAGCTCTACACCCATCAGGCCCGGGCCGTAAGTGAGACTCAAAAAGGGAATAATGTAGTGGTGGTGACCCCCACGGCTTCCGGAAAGACCCTGTGCTATAACCTGCCGGTCCTGAATTCTCTGCTGCAGGACAGCTCCGGGAGGGCGCTGTATATGTTCCCCACCAAGGCTCTTTCTCAGGATCAGCTTTCCGAACTTCATGACCTGATTGAGCGGCTGGAGGCCGATATAAAAACTTTTACCTATGATGGTGACACCCCGGTTAATGCCCGGCGCAATATCAGAAAATCGGGCCATATTGTTATCACCAATCCGGATATGCTCCACACCGGGATTCTGCCCCATCACACCAAGTGGATCAAACTGTTTAAGAATCTGGAATTTGTGGTTCTGGATGAGGTGCACAACTACCGGGGCATTTTTGGCAGCAATGTGGCCAATGTTATTAAAAGGTTAAAACGAATCTGCCGTTTTTATGGTTCAGATCCCCTTTTCATCGGGGCTTCGGCCACTATTGCCAATCCGGGTGCCCATACCGAGAAACTGATCGGAGAAGAGGTTAAGGTGATTGATGAGAATGGTGCCCCCCGGGGACCAAAGGACATTGTTTTTTATAATCCTCCGGTGGTCAACCGGCAGCTGGGAATCAGGAAAAGCTACATACTGGAAGCGCGAAAACTGGCGCGGCTATTTTTAGAAAATGAAATAAAATCTATTATCTTTACCCGCAGCCGCCTGAGAACCGAGATTCTGCTCTCTTACCTCAGAGAAAATTTGGGGGGCAAATGTGAGATCCGGGGCTACCGGGGGGGTTATCTGCCGCGGGAAAGAAGAGAGATTGAACAGGGACTGCGTGAGGGCAGGATTACCGGTGTGGTCAGCACCAATGCCCTGGAGCTGGGTATTGATATCGGTCCCCTGCAGGTCTGTATTATAGCCGGTTACCCGGGCACTATTGCCAGTACCTGGCAGCAGGCAGGCCGGGCAGGACGGCGTGAGGAGCGCTCTCTGGCTCTGGTTGTTGGTTCCAGCAGTCCTTTAGATCAGTATATTATTAATAACCCGGAATACTTTTTTGAACGGCCGGTGGAAAATGCTCTGATTAACCCGGGCAATCTGCTGATTTTGATGGCCCATATTAAATGTGCCGCTTTTGAGCTTCCCTTTGCCGAGGGGGAAGATTTCGGGGTTGAGACCCTGGATGAGATTCTGTCCTATCTGGAGGACAAAGGGGTGCTTCATTACCGCAGCGGCCGGTGGCACTGGACTGCGGACCGTTATCCGGCCGAGAATATCAGCCTGCGCAGTGCCAGCTCTGATGATTTTGCCGTTATTGACCACAGTGCCCGTCCGGAGGAGGTTATAGCCCGGGTGGATCACTTCAGTGTTCTGACCACCCTGTATGAGGATGCTATTTATTTACATGAAGGTGAGCAGTACCAGGTCGAAAAGCTGGATTATGATGGTAAAAAGGCCTATGTCAAACAGGTTAATGTTAATTTTTACACTGATGCCAGTCTGGCTGTTGATCTGCGGCTGCTGGATGAGTTTGAGGAGCGGAGTGTGGGGCCTATAAAAGTACAGCACGGAGAGGTTGTGGTGACGGCCCGGGCCACAATGTATAAAAAGATTAAGTTTAATACTCATGAAAATGTAGGTTATGGTGATATTAATCTGCCGGAAGTTGACCTGCATACCAGTGCCTACTGGAGCTGTTTTCCGACCGGTCTGGAAGAAAAATACGGCAAGGAGAAGCTGGAAGAAGGGCTGAACGGAATCTCCAATCTGCTGGTCAATATTGCTCCTCTTTATTTAATGTGTGCTCCGGGAGACATCAAATCAGCCGTACAGGTTCGCTCTCCCTACACGGGACTGCCCACGGTGTTTATTTATGAGTCCTATCCCGGGGGCCTGGGGATGAGTGAAAAGATGTACCGGGAGCATGAAAACCTTGCGGCAAAGGCCCGGGAGCATCTGCAGGAATGCTCCTGTGAGGCGGGCTGTCCGGCCTGTGTGGGTCCGGTAGAAGAGGTGGGTCAGGCGGCCAAAGAGATGGCCCTGCTGCTGTTAAAGGAGGCTGATTCCGATGAATATCAGGGATAAACTAAAACAGCTGGATCGGGATAAAGATTCAGCCCCCGAAAAAAAATCCGGGGCTAAAACCGCTGTTCACAAAAAAGAAGTGGATTCTTTTTTCACCGATCACTTTTCGGGAGAAGTGGTGACCAACCGGTATGGAGAATTTTTCCTGAAAAAAGAGGACTACAGCCTTGATTTTACCCATGGACTTTATGAACTGCGGAGTTTTCCCCGGCAGATTCAACCCTCAGGCCCAAAGAAGCCCCGGAAAAATGTTTTTACCGGGCAGATGCCTTCTGTATCCCGCAAAGAGATCGTCTTTTTGGACACTGAAACCACGGGTCTGGCCGGAGGAACGGGTACTGTGCCCTTTATGGTGGGTACCGGTTTTTTTCAGGATAATGCTTTTTGTGTGCGGCAGTATCTGCTGCGTGATTTTGAGGAAGAGACAGCCCTGCTGGCTCATCTGCGGGAATTTCTGGATGAGTTTGTGATGGTGGTAAGTTTCAATGGGCGCTGTTTTGATCTGCCGCTTCTGTCTACCAGGATGATAATGAATCGTTTTTCGGAGCTGGAAACCGATTATCATCTGGATCTTTTGACTTCCGCCCGCCGGGTGTGGTCCCATCTGGAATCCTGTTCTTTGACCAGCCTGGAACAAAAAATACTGTCCTTGACCCGGGAGGATGACCTGCCGGGCCGGGAAGTACCGGGAGTTTATTTTAATTATCTGCAGCACAAAAAGCCCCTGCTTTTAAAGCCCGTTTTTAAACATAATAAGCTGGATATCGTCAGTCTGGTGACCCTTTTTGTTCATCTGCTTTCTGTGCACCGGGCTGAAAATGTGAATAATCTTAATGTCCGGGAGCTGTTTGCCCTGGGCCGGCTGTATGAGAAAGAGAAGATGCTGTCCCGCAGTATTGATTTTTATGAACAGGCCTACAGCCGGGTTGATTCCCCTTATTTGAGAACAAAAATTGAAAAAAAATTAACCTGGCAGTACAAAAGGAGTGATCACTGGCTGGATGCGGTAGAAATCTGGCAGCAGATGGCCTCCAACGGGCGGGGTAAACTGTTTCCCTATCGTGAACTGGCTAAATATTATGAGCACAACAAAAAGGATTATGAGCAGGCTTTAGCCTGTACCAGAAGGGCTCTGTCTTATCTTGATCAAAAAAAGGCAATTATCAAAAAGGCCGGGTCCAAAAAAGACAAACTAAAGCACCGCCAAAAACGGCTGCAGAACAAAATCAACAACAGCCGGCAGATGGAAATGTAAAAAACAGCGAAAAAACCAGTTAAAAATTAGCCAGAAAATCAGACTCCCAAGGCAGGAATAAGAGAGGAGAACTGGAATTATAAAAAATTATATGATCATCCTGCATAAAGTGTTAGTTTAAGATTTATCAATTTATGATTGCTGTCATGACAATAATATTATTTCTTAAATTAAATAAAATTGACTTTTTGTACTGCAATCATATATTATTTCAATAGATCTTTCCATATATAATATCTTTTCATTTTACTGTGCTATTTTAATGTGTTTTAGAATATATTTTGATTACCGGTGATATCATGATGTATAAAAAAATAATAATCCGTGTAGTTTTTATTTTATTAATTTTAATCATTATTTTTAATTTCCGTACCGAGATCCAGCAGCTGGATATACCCGGGTATATTGATTCTATAGAGACCGGGTACTGGACTGTGCTGATAATCCTGGGTTTTTTTGTCCTAAAGTCGGTATTTTTCTTTATTCCCGTTTTTATAATATGTTTTTCGGCGGGGATGGTGCTTCCCTTATACTGGGCTGTACCCCTTGGTTATATCGGTTATGCCCTGGAAATTTCTCTGGGCTATGTTTATGGCTATTTTTTGGGGAATAATGCGGTGAACAGATTGACAAATCGCTATCCCAGACTCCAGGAAATTGTGGAGAAAAAATACAAAAATGAACTGCGGGTGACTTTCTTTTCCCGCCTGACCCCCCTGGCCATTGAACCGGTCAGCCTGTTAATGGGGGCCGGGGGTGGCAGCTACAAAAATTATATCGGAGCTTCACTTCTGGGTATGGCGCCCCGGATATTGATTTATACTTTGATCGGCAGTACGGTGGTTAACCCCTTTACGACCAATCTTATGGTGGCTGTAATTCTGCTGCTTCTGGTATGGGTGGGGGCAGTTTATTGTTTAAATAAGAAGCTTTAGAAAACAGAATTTTATCAAATACTTTTGTGGACAGCCGAAAGGAGATTAATGTGCAGCAGATAAAAGTTATGCCCGTAGTGGGCACCCGGCCGGAAGTTATCAAACTGGCCCCGGTGATAAAAAAACTTAACCAAAAAGAGCTTTTTTCCGTGATCACCACGGTTACCGGTCAGCATCGGGAGATGCTGGACCAGATGCTGGATGTATTTGCCCTTAATGTGGATTATGATCTGGATATTATGAACTCCCGGCAGACATTAACCGAAATTTCAACCCTTATTTTGGAAAAACTGGTACCGATCCTCAAAAAGGAAGCTCCGGATCTGGTTCTGGTTCAGGGGGATACAACCACCGCGTTTGTGGGCTCTCTGGCCGCATTTTATGCCAAAACCAGGGTGGCTCATGTGGAGGCCGGTCTGCGGACCGGAGATAAATATGCCCCTTTTCCCGAGGAGATTAACCGCCGGCTGACCGGAGTCCTGGCCGATATCCATCTGACTCCTACCGATCGGGCCTGCGGCAATCTCATGGAGGAAAACGTAAGCCCCCACCAGATTTATATTACCGGTAATCCGGTTATTGATGCCCTGCAGGAGATGGTGGATGAGGATTATCAGTTTGAAAATGAAAAGCTGCAGGAGCTTGATTTTCAGAAAAAGGAAGTTGTTTTGTTGACCTGCCACCGCAGAGAAAATCTGGGACAGCCGCTGGAGAATGTGTTATCGGCTGTCTGTGACCTGCTGGCCGCAAGAAAGAATCTGGAGCTTGTTTTTCCCGTTCATCTGAATCCCGAGGTCCGCCAGCTGGCGGAGAAGATGCTCGGGGGAAATAAAGGTGCCCACCTGCTGGAACCACTGTCCTATCGGCCCTTTGTCAATCTAATGGCCCGGTCGGATATTATTCTAACTGATTCCGGGGGAGTTCAGGAAGAAGGCCCGGGCCTGGGGGTACCGGTTCTGGTTACCAGGGAGGTTACTGAACGTCCGGAAGGACAGGAGAGTAAAGCAGTAAAACTTGTGGGTACTGACCGCAGACAGATTGTTCGGGAGGTCGGCCGGCTGCTGGAGGACAGAACAGAATATGAGAAAATGGTCCCCGGGGTCAGTCCCTATGGTGATGGGAGGGCGGCCGAAAGGATCCGGGATGTTCTGCTGTTTGAATTCGGTATAACTAAAAAACCACCCGCAGATTTTTCGCCGGGTGGCATAAAATAAAAAAAGGCTAATATTAATATTTTCTTCTGGATCTTTTTTCATCTGGACCGTCTTCTGGACTATCTTCTGGACTAATAGAGAAGCTGTGAATCAGGCTTTTAGGTGAATGAAACAGCAGCATGGATCCCTATTTCATTAATCAGGTTAAAATATCTGCCAGGAAAGCAGAATATAATAATACATGATATATTTTAAATATTAAAATAACACTTCAGGCAGGATCATCATTTAAATATCCTACATTTAGATATCATAAAGATAAAGAGTGCTGTCCATTATCAGATACAGTACCCCCTGTTTTATTTTAAGGGCCAGGGTGTTAATATTGGCCTTATTTTGGTCAATAGAGGCCCAGGTTGTACTTTCTTTGGTTTCCAGACAGTACCTTTTTATGTGGAAGGTACCGGCCTGCCGGCCCAGCCAGTTTTTCCAGTCCATGTAATAAAGTGCCTGTTCGGCCGGATTAAAGGCCCAGAGATCCCTTCGCCATTCATCTGTTGACCAGGAGAGGGGAAGTTCGTGTTCTGCGGAGTGATGATCGGCCCGGTAATCATAGATATTTAACATTATTTTCGTACTGCCCAAAAGACCCGGTTCTGGGTGACGGCTGGTATAATATATCTCTTCCCGCTGGTGATCGGTATAGCCGACCGGTACTGCAGAGCGGGCAGTGGTTTGTTCAGTGATGTTCACAACCAGGGTCTGCAGGCTGTTTCCCGCTGTTTCCGGCCGGGTATCGGCCAGCCCCAGATGAAGTTTATCATTGAGCATACTGTGTCTCTGCACAGAAAAAGAACCCCACTCCTCCTGTTCGGCCTCCAGGACAAATTCTTCCTCCAGAACTCCCTCCGGGTTCAGAAGAAAAATTTCCCCGGTGGCGGGGTCAAATAGAATAAGCTCACCTTTTTCATTTACTTCTAATATTCCCTGCCAGCCCTGATAATCAATCCCCCGGGAGATCACTTCCGGCTGTCCTCCTGGTTCTCTGCGGGCCACCAGGAAGCCTTCTTCACTGCGCAGGGGAATATTTTTCTGCAGCTCCCCCCGGGAATTATATTTTCTTATTTCCGCCCGGGGATAGCCCAGGGAGACTCCGGTATAGATACTGCCTTCTTTATCCAGGGTCAGAATACTGCTGATAAATCGCCGGCCCGGTTCCAGACTTATTTCATAATCCGGGGCCCGCCCCGGGTCCCCGTCTTTTATAAAAAGGTTAAATACTGCTGTGGCTGCTATTAAGATTATTAATGCATAAATAATTTTTCTTTTCATAAATTAGCTCCTTTTGGCTGTTCTGACGGAAACACAATGTGTGCAGTCCGGCAGGGGTCTTATGACAATCAGGACAATTATGCAAAAAATGCCGGGTTACATACAGGAGGGACTGCCGCCCTGGGTGCGGTGGTATTCAATACAGGCACAGCAGAGACCATACCGCTCACAGTCTGTGGCTTTACAGCTGCAGTCATCTTTGTTGACCTCAAGATTGGGACAGTCTTCTCTTGGTCTGACCATTTATAATCACCTCCCCGGGTTTTTGCTGTTCTTTTTGCTGTTCTTTTATAAAGTTAACATATTATTGATAATACTCGCAAGTTAATATTTGCGGTTCCTTTCTATAACTGCTGGTAATATTTAAGTATATTCTGCTGTAAGCTGATATGAACATTTTGTTTCCCCCCATTTTATACCCATAGTTGGGCTAGAATTAGTATATCGAGCACATCAAAGGTCTCTATCCCTGAATTGAGGAAAAAGAAGACGAATAATAAAAGAGGGGGTGATCCTATTTTAAAAGGGACCAGCAGTTAGCTGGAAAATTGATTAAACGGGGGCTGTTTGCTTTTAGAGGTCTGATTATATATAATATGTTATATGAAAATGCTGAGCTGTTTGAACTGTTTTTGGGAGCTTTTTTAGTTTTATTTAAAAAATATAAATGTATTTTCCAGCCCAAAAAAGGAGGGATCTGTTAATGGCGCTTTTTGGTAAAAGCTATGATAATGGACGCATTGAGGTACTGGCCCGGGAGCCCTTTAAAGATAATCCGGTGATGGAGAGGATCTTTGACAATATTACTCTGGAAGCAAAAAAAGGTGTTCTTAAGATAGAAGGAACTGTTGATTCAGAAAAGGTTAAAAATCAGGTTGAAGAAAAAATTCAGGAAAAACTAAAAAAATCCAGAGTTGATTTTAAAAAAGTGGATAATCAGCTGGAAGTTGAAGAGTAAAATTGAAAAATATGATTATTTTTATCCCTGTAACATTTTTTCGTTATGGGGATATATTTTTATGTAGTGGAAAGGAGCAGGATAATGAACGGTGAGTATCAGCGGCTGATGATTTTTTGTGATTTTGATGGTACGATTTCACAAAATGATGTATTAAATAAAATTTTTAGCAAATTCGGAGGCCCGGAGGTACAAAAGCTGGAGGAAAAGTTCAAGTCCGGTGAGCTTGATGATCGGGAAACCCTGACCCGTAAATGGAAAAAGGTAAAACTTGATTACCAGAAGTTTAGAGATTTTATTATCCGGGAAGTGAAACTGGATCCCTATTTTAAAGATTTTTTGGAACTGGTTTCTGAAAAAAACATTGATTTTTCTATACTCAGTGGTGGTTTTCTAAATTATATTGAGCTTCTTCTGGCCCATAATAATATTACCCGGGGGATTCCGATTTATGGAAATCGACTCCAGTTTGACGGGGAGCGGGTAACTCCTGTTTTTCTGCATGATATTGATTCCTGCCATCAGTCCTTTGGAGTCTGTGGCAGCTGTAAATGGAAAATAATTAAAGATCAGGCCCCGGAGCAAAAAAAGGTTATTTATATTGGAGATGGTCTTACCGACCGCTGCCCGGCCGAAGAAGTTGATGAACTGCTGGTAAAAAGGGGGAAGCTTCTGGAAGAATACTGCCAGAAGCAGGGGTTGAATTATCATTCCTTTGATGATTTTAGTGATATTATAAAATATGTTTTTAAGGATAAGGTATAGGGTAAAAGGTATAGGATAAAAGGTATAGGATAAGGTATAATAAGTTATTAGGGGAGGAAAAGCATGATTTCTGATAAAAGGTTAAAAATAGGCCCCCTGTTTTTGCTGCTGCTGATTTTTTTGCTGGCCGGATGTGCTGAAGAAACGGCTCTGGAAGAGACCTTCAGCACCGATTATTTTGCGGTAAATTACAGTTCGGAGTGGCATGTAGTAACAGAGCAGTATGTGGGTATGAGTGAGTTCGTGATGTTTTATTTCAGGGATGAACATTTTGATGAACAAAGGGAAGAGGGGATTAATGGGATTGGAATAGTGGTTGAGGAGAATGTTCGTTTTACGGCCGAACAGTATCATGCTGCTGATGATCTGGAAGAAATGCTGGGTGGAATTGAAATCCTGGATTCAGGCCCTATTGAGCTGGCCGGGATTGAAGGTCATGAGCGGACCTATACCACCCAGATCAATGGTGATCATGTACAGTTTCGGGAGATAATTATTATTGATGAGGATAATACGGCCTATAATATTACCTTTTATGCCCGTGAGGCTCAGGTACAGGAATATCAGTCTGAGGTGGATAGTTTTCTGTCCTCTTTTGAATTAAAATAGATTTTTTTAAAAATCGCAAAAAAAACAAAAAAGAATACCTGAAGAAAGGTGGTTTTTTCATGAAAGTACTGTTTATCGGAGGTACGGGTTTAATTAGTGAAGCTGTTTCCCGCCGGGCCGTGGATAAGGGGCTGGAGCTGTTTCTTTTCAATCGGGGCAATAATCCGGAATTTATCCCGGAGGGAGTGGAGCTTATTCAGGGTGATATCAGAGATAAAGAACAGGCTGAACGGCTTCTGGAGGGTTATCATTTTGATTGTGTAGTCAACTGGGTGGCCTTTACTCCAGAGCATATCAGGACCGATCTGGAGCTGTTCCGGGATCGAACCGAGCAGTATATTTTTATCAGTTCGGCCTCAGCCTATCAAAAACCACCGACCGATTATGTGCTAAAGGAGTCTACACCTCTGGCCAATCCCTTCTGGCAGTATTCCCGGGATAAAATTGCCTGTGAAAAACTGCTTCGGGAAAAGTACCGCAGGGATGGTTTTCCAATGACCATAGTGCGCCCCTCCCATACCTATGGTAAAACTTCTATACCGGCTGCTGTTAACAGTTCAGCTGCTCCCTGGTCTCTGGTTCAGAGGATGAAAGAAGGCAAAAAAGTGGTGGTTCATGGAGATGGTACATCACTGTGGACTCTGACCCATAATACTGATTTTGCCCGGGCTTTTCTGGGGCTGGTGGGCAATCCTCAGGTGGTGGGTCATTGTTTTCATATTACATCAGATGAGGTGCTCAACTGGAATCAGATTACCGAAATGATCGGCAGGGCGGTTGGGGTAAAGCCCCGGATCGTGCATGCTTCATCGGAGATGATTGCCCGGTTTATGCCGGAAAAAGAGGGAGGGCTTGTTGGAGATAAAGCCTGCAGCTGTGTTTTTGATAACAGCAAGATCAAAAGATTTGTACCCACCTATCAGGCTGAAGTACCCTTTAGAGAGGGTATTAAAGAATCCATCAGCTGGTTTGAGGACCATCCGGAATTATGTACAGTTGATGAAGAGTGGAACCAGAAGCTGGATCAGATTATTGCGGCCTGTGAGGGATAACCTGAGGGCGAAAACAGCAGTTATATATATGTTTTAATGGAAAATCAGTTAATTAACACGAAGGAGGCTGATTGGGGATGCCGTTATATGATGAGATTAATCAGATGGTTAATAATAAGGCGATGGACCGTCTAAAAGAAACTCTTAATGACCAGGATACGGTGACTCTGGTTGATTTAATTCAGGAGTTACCCCGGCAAAAACAGGTGATTGCTTTTCGTCTTTTAAATAAGGATCTGGCTATTGAAGTTTTTGAAAAACTGGAACTTAATTTTCAGGAAGAGTTAATTTCATCTTTTGCCGAAAATGAGGTTATTGATCTAATGACCGATCTGGCTCCCGATGATCGGGCCCGGCTTTTGGATGAACTGCCGGCTAAAGTTGCCGAGCGGGTGATGAATGTTTTAAGTGCCCAGGAACGGGAGATGACGGCTGAACTGCTCGGCTACAAGCCCGAAACTGCAGGCCGGATCATGAATCCGGAGTATATTAGTTTCAAAAAAGGAATTACGGTAAGAGAAGCTCTGGACCAGATCCGCAGTCAGGGGCTGGGAACAGAAACCGTACATACCCTGTATGTCACAGATCCGGTGCGCAAACTGGAAGGGGTGCTCTCTCTCAGGGTGCTGGTTATGGCCGATCCCGGAGAGAAGATTGAGAATATAATGTATGACCAGCCGGTATCGGTGAGCACTTTTACTGACCAGGAAGATGTGGCCCGCCTGCTCCAGCAGCAGGATCTGATGGCGGTTCCGGTTGTAGACCGGGAGAACAGGCTGGTGGGGATTGTTACTTTTGATGATGCCATGGATGTTATTGGGGAAGAGACCACCGAAGATATATTCAATATGGCTGGTTTAAGCCGGCCCAAAGAGATTGAGTCCGACCGCAGCCGGGCCCTTATTTCCGGTTCTCTGAGGGATGTCTGGAAAATTAGACTGCCCTACCTGTTTATTGCTCTGGTCGGGGGCCTTTTGGCCGGAGGGGTAATTGAAACCTTTGAGGCCAGCCTGGAGGCAATTACAGCTTTAGCCTTTTTTATTCCCGTGGTTATGGATATGGGAGGTAATGTTGGTACTCAGTCGGCCACCATTTTTGCCCGGGCTCTGGTTCTGGGCCAGATCAATGTGCGCCGCTTTATGCAGCATCTGTTCCGGGAGATTGGAATTGGAGTTTCTATGGGAGCCCTGCTGGGCTTGATTACCGGGGTGATCGCCGGTATCTGGCAGCAGTTTCCGGAACTGGGGCTGGTGGTGGGGCTTTCTTTGACCCTGACGGTTACCGTGGCTTCGACACTCGGTTTTTTAATTCCCTTTTTGCTCTATAAGCTGGGTCTGGATCAGGCGGCAGGCTCCAACCCGATAATTACCACCCTGAAGGATATAACCGGGCTGTTTATTTATTTCTTTCTGGTGGACATGTTTCTCGGTTTTATGCTTTAGATAGGATGGGGCTTATCTGCTGACCGGCTCAGGCCAGGATCAAGTTATGGTTTAAAAAGGACAGAGGTTAATATACTTATCATCATAAATGCTGGAATTAATGCTGGAATCCAGGTTTTTTTGGAATTTAAAAAGTCTCCCGGCCGGATCTAAATAGAGACATAGAGGAGTGAAAAAAATTAGCGGCTACAGCAACCACATAGATTTTGCCAAAATTCCGCTAACCTTACAGCTGGTGGAAAAAATTAAATCCCGGGGTGGCCAGATTTATCTGGTCGGTGGTGCCTGCCGGGATCTCCTTTTAGACCGGAAGCCCCGGGATTACGATTTTGCGGTTTCCGGGTTTAATTACCGGGATTTTGGGGACCTTTTTCCTGAAGCCAGCCGGGTGGGCCGCAGTTTTCCCGTTATTAAGTATAAGGGTTATGATTTTATTCTGCTGGATGAGGACTTTTCCGGGTCCGGAGACTCAACTGGCCGGGAGGAGGTATTACCTGCTGAGGAGGACTTTAAATCCCGGGGATATGATGTGAGCAGCCTTGAAGAGGATTTAAAGAGCAGGGATTTTTCCATTAATGCCCTGGCCTGTGAACTGTCCGGGGGGCAAATAATTGATCCCACAGGGGGCTTAAATGACCTCTGTCAGGGACTGATCAGGCACCTGCCCGGAGCCTTCAGATCCGATCCCCTGCGCATATACAGAGCGGCTCGCTTTGCCGCTGAACTCACAGAAATAAAAGGGGGTTTTAAGCTGGCTGATTCAACCAAAAACCGCATGTTCCAGGCCTCCACTTTTTTAGGAAAGGTAGCTCCGGAAAGAATATTTCGGGAGCTCCGGCGTGTTTTGAGAACTGAAAACCCGGAAATATTTTTTGCAGTACTTTATCAGGAAGGTATACTTAAAGTACACTTTCCCGAACTGGACGTTTTAAGTGCAGATTCCGAAAATCTGCTGACCTTTTCTCTGCAGGCTTTGTCCTGTTCGACCGGTATTACTGACCGGGAAGAGGTGCGGTTTGCAGTTCTGGTTCATGCCCTGGGGGCCGGGACCGGTGATCATGAAAATGATGATGGACTTTCCGCCCTGGAGGAACTTTGTGCCCGGCTCCGGCTGCCCGGGGACTGGAAAAAAGCGGGCCGGGTGGCCGTGAAATTTTTTCGAAAAAATCAGAACTGGATACAGCTGCCGGCGGCAGAGCTGCTGGAGTTTTTCCATCTGGCCCGGCGTGGCCCCCTGGGCCTCAAGGGACTGGAACAGGCTGTAAACAGTGTGTATCGGGCAGAACAGCTGGTTTCCGGAGGGGCTGCAGAACCTTCAGAGCTGAGTCAAAAGGCCAAACGGGCTCAACAAACCGGAGCCACCGGCAGTTCCGAATGGGGGCCAGAAACCGGTCTGGCCGAGCTGGGAAGCAGGCTTTTTTGTGAGGTGACTGCTGCAGAAATTAATGACATCCAGCCGGGTCCGGCCCTGGGCCATAGACTTAAATGCCGGCGCAGAGAGTGGCTTAAGGAAGAGCTCCAGAAAATAAGGCAGTCCTCGGCTCGGGAGGAATAATTTTTGGATACAGATTTTTACAATAACTTATTTTCAAAAGGGAGGGTATCAGGCCTATGATCTGGGTATATGTAGTGGCTTTTGTTTTGACAATGGGTATAAAAAGTGCTTTATATCGGGCGGTGGGTTTTGAATACAATGTGGCCCGGGATGGTTTTAGTTTTAAAAAGCTGGTAATTGATTTTGCCGTCTTTTTTGTTATCTATCTGGTGATTATTGTGATTTTTTCCCTGTTTTTAAATGGGGCCGGTTAAGGTGAATTAAAGATTATGAGCTCGGGCGGCAAAAACAAAAAGTATCCTACCTGCTGCCCAATATACAGCTCAATATGCTGATCAATATAATTTTTTCTCCAAAATAATTTTTTGCTGGAATTAACTAATATTTCTGGTTTTCACCATAAAATCGGACAAGATTTAAGTATAGGCAGCTCTTAGTTGATAAAAAGATTTGCTGTTCCTTTTGATTTTCCATTTTCCAGGCATGGTTGGGCCAGCATTAGCCACCGGGCCCTTAAAGCTCTCCACACCTGGATGGCAGGTCCGGTCTTTGGTGATGATTTTTGGGGAAAAATAAGGGGTATACCATGAGGTGGTAAAAAGTGGAACCGGTGATAAATATAAAAAATGTTTCCTTTAATTATAAGAGAAAAAATATACTAAAAAACATCAGTATGGATGTAAATCAGGGAGAATTTCTGGCCTTTGTGGGCCCCAATGGTTCGGGTAAAACCACCCTGATGAAGATTCTGGTCGGTGAACTGACCCCTGATTCCGGTACAATAACCATGCTGGGGACGCCCCTGGAAGACTTTAACTCCTGGACCCGGATTGGATATATTTCCCAGGAGGTGAAGGCCTTTAATCCCAGTTTTCCCGCCACTGTAAAGGAGATCATCGGGGCCAATCTGTATTCCAGGCTGGGATTTTTTAAACTTCTTAACCGGGAGGCCAAAAAAGAAATTGACCGGGTTCTGGATCTGGTGGATATGAAAGAATTTAAATACCGTCAGCTGGGCAGCCTGTCGGGGGGCCAGAAACAGCGTATTTTTATAGCCCGGACCCTGGTCAATGACCCGGAGCTAATTTTACTGGATGAGCCGCTGGTTGGGGTTGATGGTGCTGCCCAGGACAGGTTTTTCCGGCTGATAAATAAGCTTAACCGCCAGCTGGGTATTACGGTGATAATGATTTCTCATGATATCCATGTTATCAGCAGTGAGGCCACCCGGGTGGTCTGTTTTTCCGGAGGGCATATTTTCATTCACGAGGCCGACAATTTTGATTATGATAATTACCATTGTGATACTGTGGGGGAGAACAGATTTATTCCCGATCATGAGCATGGGGCAGGTGACAGATAATGGAGATCTTTACCTATTCTTTTATGGTGCGGGCTTTTATTGTCGGTAATATTATCGGTTTTGTGGCTCCCCTTCTGGGTGTATTTTTAATCTTAAAAAGGCTTTCTTTAATCGGCCATACAATTGCTCATGTTGCTTTAGCCGGAGTGGCTCTGGGCCTGTTTTTGGGACTTAATCCCGTTATGACGGCGGTTGTAGTCTCCCTGGGTGCCACCTTTGTAATTGAAAATCTCAGGGAAAGATATGAAAATTATGCCGAACTCTCTCTGTCTATTATTCTGGCTTCAGGTCTGGGGCTGATGACTGTGCTGGTCAGTCTGCTTAGAGAAAATGCCCGAATACTGAGCTATATGTTCGGCAGTATAACCATGGTTACCAGAGGGGATCTGTATACAGTACTGCCCCTGGGTATAGTGATGACGGTGCTGATAATAATTTTTTATTATGGATTTATATATATTACTTTTAATGAACATCAGGCCCGTCTGGCCGGAGTTCCGGTGCGCTATTTGAATATACTGTTTATGGTCATGATCGCCCTGACGGTTTCTTTAGGGATGAGGATCATCGGGGGGCTTTTAATTGCCTCACTGATCAGTTTGCCCGTGGCCGCCGCCCTCCAGGTGGCCCACAGTTTTCGAAGCACCATTATCTACAGCATTTTATTCAGCCTGCTGGCCGTAAATGTTGGTCTGTATATCTCATTTTACCGGGATCTGGCTCCCGGAGGTACTGTGATTTTAACCGGGGTCGGCTGTTTGATACTGGCCCTTCTTTATAATAATATAAAAAGCAGATATTTTGCTATTTAAAAAATCTTGTTCTTTTAAAGGAGGATCATGATGGATAATATTAAGATTGGAATAGCTGGTTATGGCAATCTGGGTAAAGGAGTTCGTCAGGCTCTACAGGATATTGAAGACCTGGAGCTAGAAGCTGTTTTTACCCGGCGGAATCCCGAAGATCTGGATACTTCAGGTGATGATTTTACGGCAGAACATGTCAGCTCAGCCCGGGACTATGTGGACCGGATTGATGTTATGCTGCTCTGTGGTGGCTCTGCCTCTGACCTGCCGGAACAGGGGCCCAAATTTGCGGAGATGTTTAATACTGTGGACAGTTATGATAATCATGGTCAGATTCCGGAGTATTATGCCAGCATCGATCAGGCGGCCTCCCGGGGAGCTAAGGCCGCACTGATCAGTATTGGCTGGGATCCGGGACTTTTTTCTTTAAACAGGATGCTTATGGAATCTGTTCTACCCGGAGGGCGGGGTTATACTTTCTGGGGCCCGGGGGTCAGCCAGGGCCATTCTGATGCTGTTCGGCGTATAGAAGGTGTGGAGGATGCCGTTCAGTATACTATACCTCGTGAAGAAGCCATTGAGGAGGTCCGGGGAGGAAATCAGCCTGAGCTGTCCACCGGACAGAAACATCTGCGCCGGTGTTTTGTGGTGGCTGGCAAGAATGCTGATTGCGAACAGATCACCCGGGAGATAAAAAATATGCCCGGTTATTTTGATGATTATGAAACCGAAGTTAATTTTATCACCCAAAAGCAGCTTAATGAAGAACATTCAGCTATGCCCCACGGTGGTTTTGTGATGCACAGCGCCCGGACCGGAAGAGGTCACAAGAACAGTCAGCTGATGGAATTTTCACTTAAACTGGACAGCAATCCGGAGTTTACCGCCCGGGTTTTAACCGCCTATGCCCGGGGAATTTATCGGATGTATCAGGAAGGAAAAACCGGAGCTTTTACTATATATGATATTCCCCCGGCCTATATTACACCCCGCAGTGGAGAAAATCTGAGGGAAAATATGCTGTAGGCCAAAAGGAAGGTTTTTGAAAGTTTTTTAAAATAGCAGAAAGAAGAAATAATGATTTTTTGATCTGGATACAGGAATAATGAGAGTCTATAACAGGGAGGTGAAGGGTGATGGGTACTGCAGTGGATCTGTTCTGGTTGATATTAAGAACCGGGATGTATATTTTTTTGAATCCCCTTTTCTGGGGGGTCCTGGTGCTGATTTATTTTCAGACCCGGAGTACTGTGCGCCGGGAAGAAGAGGTTTATAATCTCCAGCCCCGGGGCCGGAAGGCTGTGCTCAAAAGGCTTTTAAATTCGGGCCTATACGGGGTTATCGGAGGTTTTCTGGGCAGTATTATTTTTGTGGTCGTGGGGGTGACTCTCAGTGATATTGGAATCGGTTATCTCTGGCTGGTGGCGATTCTGGGTCTTTTGATTAATGTGCGGTTTTTATGTTTTTCCTATGCCGGAGGAATTGTGGGCCTGAGCAGTATAATCCTGGGCTGGCCGGAGGTTAATGTGGCCGCAATTCTGATGATCGTGGCCGTACTGCATTTGATTGAGAGTATTTTGATCCAGCTCAGTGGGGGAGAAAAGCCCCTGCCGCTGACGGTGGCCCACCCGGAAGAAGGACGGGTTGGTCTTTTTCTGCTGCAGAAGCTGTGGCCTATCCCCTTTGTGGCCCTGATTGCTCTGGCTGTGATGGAGAGTGAAGTTCCGGGGGCGGTGATTGATATGCCGGACTGGTGGCCCTTAATTGATACTCTGATTGAGATCGGGTCCGGAGAAACGGTGATGTATATTCTGCTGCCTGTTGCGGCCGGTCTGGGTTATGGTGATATGGCGGTAACCAGCCGGCCGAGGGAAAAAGCCCGGCATACGGCCCGGAGATTGTTCGGCTATAGTATTGTCCTGCTGCTTTTAGCCCTGTCCGGTTCTTATTTTCCTCCTGTTCTGCTGGTGGGGGCTTTGTTTTCATTTCTGGGCCATGAAAAAGTTATCCGAACCGGGAGAAAAGTGGAGCAGAAAGGGAGTCCTCTTTATACTCCGCCCCGTGAAGGGCTGCTGATACTGGGGGTTCTGGAAGATTATCCGGCTGATGAGGCCGGACTAAAGAGAGGAGATATACTGCTGGCAGCTGATGGTATGGTTTTTCAATCTCCGGCCCTATTTTATGAATACTGCCGGGATCAAAGCCGGATTGTTCTGGAAGTCAAAAACCGGGAAAACTTTGCCGAAAGTGAAGCTCAGGGTAATCAGGGAGTCCGGGAAGTAATCTTTGACAGCAGTACCGGAGATCTGGGACTGGTGTTTCTGTCCGATAGGCCGGAACAGAGGATGTCCGATCTTACTGAAAGATCAGGTTATTTGCCCAGGCTTTTGTCCCGGTTAAAGAACAGGTTTTTTTCTTCTTGAGCCCAAAATTGGCAGAGAAAATTTTCCTGTAAAATTGCAAACAGCAGATAATTCTATTTTTGCATATTATATTAATGTGGTATATTATATTTTGTGAATGGTATATTATTTTTTTGTCAATTATGATATATTTTTTCTCAGCTGGAGCAGGGGCTAGAAATTATGTTAAATCATAATTTAATTTAAAAATTTAAAATAGATAATTCAGGTCAATATGTAAGGGAGGTTATGTTAAGTGAAGGCAGATATTGTAATAATTGGTGGGGGAGTCACCGGTACCGCCGTGGCCCGAAAGCTGACCGAATATGAGCTCGACATTATCCTGGTGGAAAAAGAGGCCGATCTGGCTTCCGGTACCAGTAAGGCCAATTCGGGTATTGTTCATGCCGGTTATAATGCGGATCCGGAGACCATGAAAGGACAGCTCAATATACAGGCCAATCCCCTTTTTGATAAACTTTGTTCGGATTTAAATGTTCCCTTCCAGAGAACCGGTTCTCTGGTGGTGGGATTTAATCAACAGGATCTGGAGACAATAAAGCAGAAGAAGGAGAATGGAGATAAAATTGGAATTCCGGGTCTGGAAATTATAGGCCGCCGAAGGCTGCAGAAAATCGAGCCCCATATTAATGACCGGGCGCGCTGGGCACTGTATGCTCCTTCGGCCGGGATTGTATCCCCCCATGAGCTTACCATTGCCCTGGGTGAAAATGCGGCTCAAAATGGCCTGCAGGTTATGCTGGAGAATAAAGTTGAAGATATTGAAACAGAAAAGGGTGCTCTGAAAGCAGTTGTAACGAATCGGGAAAGAATTGAGTGTGATGTGGTGATCAATGCGGCCGGTGTATATGCGGACAGTATTGCCCGGATGGCAGGAGATGAAATGGTTATCAGGCCCCGCAAAGGAGAGTATTTTATTTTTGACCGGGAATATGGGGACCTTATCAATCATGTGCTGTTTCCCACTCCCACAGAAACGAGCAAGGGTATTCTGGTTACAGCCACCGCCCATGGTAATCTTCTGGTAGGCCCCAATGCCTATCCGGCCGGTAAGGAGGATCTGGCTACCACCTCCGGGGGGCTGGTCGAAATTATGAAGGGAGCCGTGAAACTGATTCCCGATCTTCCCCGGGGTGGGGTAATCTCTTCTTTTGCCGGTCTCCGGGCTGCAGCTCCTTCAGAAGATTTTATTATCAGTCCTTCCCCCAGTGTGTGGGGCTTTATCCATGCCGCCGGTATTCAGTCTCCCGGGCTAACGGCGGCTCCGGCTACAGCCGAAAGGGTGGAGCAGCTGGTCAAAGGTTATTATCCTTCCGAAAGACTGGTTAAAAAGGATGATTTCCAGGAAACTCTGCCGGAAAAACCCCACCTTTATGACTATGATGAAGGTGATCTGGAGGACTGGAATGAATATATTGATCGAAGAGAGGATTATGGAGAGGTTGTCTGCCGCTGTGAACATGTGACCCGGGGAGAAATTATTGATGCCCTGCACAGTCCGGTTCCGGCCCAAACTCTGGATGCCATAAAAAGAAGAGCCCGGGCCGGTATGGGCCGCTGTCAGGGTGGTTTTTGCGGCCCCCGGGTGGTGGAGATAATCGCTGAGGAGCTGGGTATTTCCCCCCGGGAAGTAACCAAAAAAGGACCGGGTTCTGAAATTCTTCAGGAAAAAACCAAGGATCTGAGATTAAAAAAGAAAACAGCAGACAAAGAAAACCGGGACAATCAGCGGCAGGAAGGAAAGTATAAAGATCCTGCTCAGGATGCTGCTAAAAATGCTGAACAGGATGCTGAACAGGCAACTGAACAGGCAGCTGAACAGGATACTGAACCAAAAACTGAAAAACAGCTTCAGCAGGTGAAGATAGAGAGTGGGGGTGCTGATGGTGAGTGAATTTAAAGATAAATATCAGCTGGTAATAATAGGAGCCGGTCCGGCCGGCCTGGGTGCCGCCCTGGCCGCTGAAGAACGGGGAGTTAAGGATATTCTGCTTTTAGAAAGGGATTATTTTCTGGGCGGAATTCTGCCCCAGTGTATTCACAATGGCTTTGGGCTGGATTATTTTGGAGAAGAGCTGACCGGACCCGAATATGCACATCGATTTATTGACCGGATACCGGAGAGCACAGTACAGGTTATGGATGAAACCATGGTTCTGGACATTACTCCGGATAAGGAAATCACCGCTCTTAACCGCCATCAGGGTGTGCAAAAGATCGAAGCAAAGGCGGTCCTGCTTGCTATGGGCTGCCGGGAGAGAACCAGGGAAGCCATTAAAATTCCCGGTGACCGGACTGCCGGAGTGCTGACCGCCGGAACCGCCCAGCGTTATATTAATATTGAAGGTTATTTACCGGGCCGGAAAGTTATTGTGCTCGGATCCGGAGATATTGGCCTGATTATGGCCCGCAGGATGACCCTGGAAGGTGCTGAAGTGGACAGTGTGCTGGAAATTATGCCCTACTCCAGTGGACTGGTAAGGAATAAAGTCCAGTGTCTGGATGATTTTGATATTCCCCTGAAATTAAACCACACTCTGACCCGTATTGAAGGGGACAAAAGGGTAGAACGGGTTGTTGTTTCCCGGGTAAATGATGATCTGGAACCTGTTCCCGGTTCAGAACAGACCGTGGAATGTGATACAGTACTCCTGGCTGTAGGTTTGATTCCGGAAAATGAGCTGACCAAACAGATGGGAATTGAACTGGACCCGGTTACCGGGGGTGCAGTGGTTAATGAACAGCGGGAAACTGAAATTAATGGTGTTTTTGCCTGTGGAAATGTGCTGCAGGTTCATGATCTGGTTGATTATGTAACTGAGGAATCCGAGATTGCCGCCCGGGCGGTCAGTGAATATCTGTCCCGCCGGAGAAAAAAACGCAGGAAAAAAATTAAGTTAACGGCCGGAGAACAAATAACCTATGTGGTTCCTCACAGAATTGATTATGTATATCAGGATAAGGATAAAAAAACACTTAAACTTTTTTTAAGAAGTTCAGTACCTGTAGAGGAAGCGGAACTGAAAGTTGTTGATGGCCGGGGCCAGGAATTAATCAGCAGCAGAAAGAAAATAGTGACTCCGGGTGAAATGGAGACCATTATCCTGCCCCTGCAGTTTTTAGATGAGGATACTGAAGAACTGACGGTAAGTGTAACTAAAGCTTCTCAGGGAGCTGATTAATAATGGAGAAAAAAGAAATTATCTGTATCAGCTGTCCTTTGGGCTGCCGGGTTGAAGTCCGGGGTGATGGAGAAAACATTGAAAGTATTGAAGGCAATCAGTGCCCCCAGGGCCGGGAGTATGCCCGGGAAGAGTTCATGAATCCCACCCGCATATTACCCACCACGGTCCGGGTTTCAGGGGGAGAACTGCCCCTGGTATCTGTAAAAACAGAAGCTCCAATTCCCCGGGATAAAATATTTTCCGCCATGGATCAGATTGCGCAAGTGACGGTTGAAGCTCCGGTAAAGCTGGGGGAAGTAATTATTGAGGATTTAGTGGGTACTGGTGTAAGCCTGGTGGCCACCAGGAGAGTGCTGAGTGACAAAAAAGCAGCAGATGGAGAGAAGGTATAAATTAACAATATACAAAATATTTGCCTGTATATTCTTCTTTATAACAGATAATAGGGAAATTCTTTATAATTTTGTTAAATTTCCTTTAAATTTTTGTGAAGTTATGATATAATTTTCCTAAGAGTAAATAGTTTCGTTAACAGCCAGTCCTGTTTTGCTCATTAAAAAGGGGAGATGAAAATGAGTAACCTGGAAAAGATCATTGTCCTCGAAGATGAGGTTGAAGCCTCTTTGATGGAAGATATCCTGCAGGAACGGGGTATTCCTTTTCTGATTAAGACCTATGACTGTCTGGCCTATGATGGTATTTTTCAGGTAAACTGGGGCTGGGGGCATATTGAGGCTGATCCCGAGTACAGAGCAGAGATTGAGAAAATTCATCAGGAGATAAACCCTGAGCAAAAGCAGTCTGAGTCAGAGGGACCGGCTAAAAAATAATTAAAGGAGAGATGATCATGGCAAATATTAGTGAATGGGGCTGGCCAAAAAAAATCATTGCTGTTGTAATATTAATTTTAATTATTTGGCTGGGCTGGAGAACCTTTTTTGGAGTCAATCAGGCAACAAGGGCAATTCTCGATCTTCCGGAAATGGAACTGGAGCTGGAAAATGCTGATGGGGAATTAATCAGTATTAGTGTTAGAAACGGGACTCCGGCCACCACCTATGTCAATGTGGATCCGGATGTTATAAGAGAAAATGTGGTTTATTATACCAGTAATTTCCCGGCTTCGGCAACCAGAATAATTCGGCCGGTACAGACCGACCTCCAGATTGCTCGTTTTGGCCCGGATGGCCATATCCAGGAGATTTATGATGTTCCCGCCGATACGGAGGTTAGTATTGTTCCTGATGGAAGATATCAGCATACGATCATGGCCTATGACGGATTTTTTGCTGAACACGGAATCAGTGTGGAAAATGAAACCAGTATAGTGATTGACTAAATTATACTATGATTATCCTGCATAAAATGTTATTTTAAGATTTATTAATTTATGATTGCGGTTATGGCAGTAATGTTATTTGCTAAATAAAATTAACTTTTTGCAGTACAACCATACTATAGTTTATTTTAATTAATTTAATGATTAATACAGCTAAAATTTTTAGAAATCAAGGGAGATACAAAAACTTTAAAAACTAAATGGAAAAGAAATTATAATCAAAAATATTGCCTCTTTTTTAAGGTTATTAACCAGGGATCACAGTTATTAACCAGGGCTCACAAAAGAACGCCCAAAAGAAACGCAAAAAAAAAGAAACGCAAAAATAACAGTAAAGAAAAAAGCCCCATCAGCTGATGGGGCTTTTCCTGTAGAGCTATTTCTAAATTATATTTAATGGTATATTGTCTGGTTGCTGCATTTTTTACTGTGCAATTTTACTGCATTTAGGTACTTACTGAATAAAGAAGTTTGATTTTTCTTCATAGGACCTTTTGGCTTCATCAAGACTCATGATTCCTCTTCTTTTTTTGCTGCCAAAACGGTCATCATCAATTCCCAGTAATTTTTTCAACATGATAATCACTCTCCTTATAGGGTTATAGAGTTATAGAGTTTGCAGAAAGAAAACTTTGCTTTCTGCAGCAGCAATATTGATTATAGGGTTATAGGTTATTGCTGCAGTTGATTTTACTCAAATAGATTATATCATCTCTATAATTTTTGTCAAGTATAAAATTAAAAAAACATTAAAAAACACAAAAAAAGCCGCTTAAATACATGTATACAGCACAGCTGGGGAATATAATTTCCTGTTTATATATTTTGATTCTTTTCCCCAAACATCTCCTTCATCACCAATGGTAAGATTTAAGTATATGGTTATATTGGTTGAAATGAACATTTCAGCACTTCATTATTTGTCATTTATTGATACACAGGGTTGGGCCGGTATTAGTACATCGAGTCCACCAGAGGGCTCCATTTTAACATTGAGGAAAAAAATGATTAAGGGAAGTGAAGGTGCTCCTTTATTTTAATTTATTTGACATATAATAAAAATAGCAATACAATATTACAGTATCAGGGGTTTTTGAATGTTAATCCTCGGATTATACTGGCAGGTTTATAGAAGGAAGACTCCGGTGCTGTATTTGCTATTTTATGTTCCTGCTGTATTTTCCTTTTGAGTAAGAAATGAATTTAAATTTTTTAAAGGAATTATCAGTAAATGAATTAGTTTATTATTACTTTTTTTAAAAAAAGAAAGGATGATATTAATGGCCAGTTCTGTCTCCCGGCTTTTTGTGGAAAAAAAGTCAGGATTTGATATTGACTCTCAGGTACTTTATGAAGATCTAAAAGAATTTTTAGAAATTGAGGGCCTAAAAGATTTAAAAATTGTTAAGCGCTACGATGTGGAGGGTATTACCCGGGAAGAATTTGAGGAGGCCAGAAGAAAAATATTTGCCGAACCCCCGGTGGACAGGGTTTATGAAGAAGAATATCCCTTTCCGGAGGAAGCACGGATTATTGCCGTGGAGTATTTGCCCGGACAGTATGATCAGCGGGCAGATTCAGCGGCTCAGTGTATTCAGATTTTAACCAGAAAAGAAAAGCCGGAAATACGCTGTGCCAGAATACTGCTTTTATTTGGGGATATTACTGAGAGAGAATATGAAAAAATTAAAGATTATTATATAAATCCGCTTGATTCCCGGGAAGCTGAGCTCGAAAAACCGGATACCCTGGAGCTGGATATTGATTATCCAAAAGAGGTAGAGACCCTGGATAATTTTATTGAGCTCAATCAGGAAGGCCTTAAAAATTTGCATTCCGACCTGGAGCTGGCCATGTCTGAAGATGACCTAAATTTTATTCAGAATTACTTTCAAAAAGAGGAGCGCAGCCCGACTTTAACTGAAATTCGTGTTCTTGATACATACTGGTCTGATCACTGCCGGCATACCACATTCTTAACCGAAATTACTGATATAGAATTTTCGGAAGGGCCCTATACAGAGGCGGTCAAAAAAGCCTTTGACCGATATCAGCAGACCAGAAATCAGGTTTATGGTCCGGAAAATGATGAAAAAATTTGTCTGATGGATATAGGCACTATTGGAGTAGAAGAGATGAAACAGAGAGGGCTTCTCAATAATCTGGAAGAATCCGAAGAAGTGAATGCTGCCAGTATAGAGGTCACCATTGAGGTGGACGGCCGAAAGGAAGACTGGCTGGTTATGTTTAAAAATGAGACCCATAATCATCCCACCGAGATTGAGCCCTTTGGTGGTGCAGCCACCTGTCTGGGAGGAGCAATTCGCGACCCTCTGGCCGGCCGGTCCTATGTTTACCAGGCAATGCGGGTGACCGGTGCTGCTGATCCCCGAACTCCGGTTTCTGAAACTATACCGGGTAAACTTCCGCAGAGAAAAATAACAACTGAAGCAGCAGAAGGTTTTAGTTCATATGGGAATCAGATTGGACTGGCTACCGGGGAAGTGTCTGAATTTTATAATGAGCATTTTCTGGCAAAAAGGATGGAGATTGGGGCAGTGGTAGGGGCTACACCAGCTGAAGATGTGGTGCGCAAAAGCCCTCAACCCGGTGATGTGGTAATTCTGGTGGGGGGACGTACCGGACGTGACGGCTGTGGAGGAGCGACCGGTTCTTCCAAAAAACATACTGAAGAGTCTCTGGATAAATGTGGGGCTGAGGTACAAAAGGGTAATCCTCCTACGGAGAGAAAACTGCAGCGTTTGTTCCGCAGACCGGAGGTCAGCCGGATGATCAAAAAATGCAATGATTTTGGAGCCGGTGGAGTTGCCGTGGCTGTGGGAGAACTGGCCCCCAGTCTGGAGATTGATCTGGATGCTGTTCCCAAAAAGTATGAAGGTCTGGATGGAACTGAACTTGCTATTTCTGAATCACAGGAAAGAATGGCAGTTGTGCTGGATCAGGCCAGGGTTAATGATTTTATTGAATATTCCCGGGAGGAGAATCTGGAAGCCACCCCGGTGGCAAAGGTTACGGATTCCGGTTATTTGAGAATGAAATGGCGGGGAGACTATATAGTTGATTTGAGCCGGGAATTTTTGCGGACCCATGGTGCCGACCAGTACAGCCAGGTTCTGGTTCAGGAGCCTGATGCGGCTGAAAGCTATTTTGATAGTCTGCCGGACCGGATTGAAGAAAATTTATCAGATCCTGAACAGGCCTGGCTGGAAAATATGTCCCGCCTGAATGTCTGCAGTCAGAAAGGATTGAGGGAGAGATTTGACAGTACCATTGGAGCGGCCAGTGTGCTTTTGCCTTATGGAGGAGAACATCAGCTGACTCCGGTATCCGGAATGGTAGCCCGGCTGCCGGTCAGGGAGGGCCGGACAGATCAGGGAACCATTATGACCTTTGGTTATAACCCCGATCTGGCACTATGGAGCCCCTTTCACGGTGGGCTGTATGCTGTTTTGGAATCGGTGGCCCGCTCAGTTGCTCTGGGAGGAGACTTCCAAAAAATCAGACTGGCCTTACAGGAGTATTTTGAAAAACTGGGTGATAACAGGTCCAAATGGGGGAAACCTTTCAGCGCTCTGCTGGGTGCTTATCTGGCCCAGACTGAGCTGGGTATCCCTGCTGTAGGGGGAAAAGACAGTATGTCAGGAACCTTTAAAGATCTTGATGTACCCCCCACTCTGGTTTCTTTTGCTCTTAATATAACGGATATTGAACAAACCGTTTCTCCCGAATTTAAAAAGGAGGATAGCCGCCTGATCTGGGTTAAACCGGTCGCCAATAAAAAAGAAGTTCCTGATTTTGCTGATCTTAAAGAAAAATATGAAGCCATACACGGGCTGATAAAAGAAGGGCACATAAGAGCCGCTGCGGCTGTGTCCACCGGTGGGGCTGCGGCAGCAGTTAGTAAGATGGCTCTGGGAAATAAAATTGGAGTAAAGATCAATTCTGAACTTGCCCTAAGAGACCTTTTTGAGCCCGAACATGGTTCTCTTATCCTGGAACTTGATTCTGAGGTATCCCGGTCCTTGCTTCCCAATCATATATTTTTGGGTACTACAACCCGGAAGCCGGTAATTAAAATGGGTGAGACCCGGATTAGCCTGGATAAAATTCAGAAGTCCTGGTCTCAGACTCTGGAGGATGTTTTTCCCACAGAGATAGAAGATGAAAAAGACAAGCCTCCGGTGATAAAATATGATGAAGACAGGCCAGAGAAAAACAATTTTTCAGTTTCTAAAACAGCCCGGCCCCGGGTTCTGATTCCTGTTTTTCCGGGTACAAATTGTGAGTATGATTCAGCTCAAAAATTTCGGAGGGCTGGAGCAGAAGTTGATACCATGGTGTTTAAAAATTTAACCCCCCGGATGATTGAAGATTCACTGGATGAGATAGCAGATCGTATTGATAAATCTCAGATTATAATGCTGCCCGGGGGCTTTAGTGCCGGGGATGAACCTGATGGTTCGGGGAAGTTTATTGCCACTGTTTTTCGCAGCCCCCGGGTTCGAAAAGCCGTAAACCGACTGCTCAAACAGAGAGACGGTTTGATGCTGGGAATATGTAATGGTTTTCAGGCTCTGGTGAAACTTGGTCTTTTACCTTATGGAGAGATCCGGGAAATGACCGAAGATTCACCGACCCTTACCTTTAACAGCCTGGGGCGGCATGTCTCCTGTATGGTAAAGACCAGAATTTCTTCCAGCCTTTCTCCCTGGCTGCAGGGTATGCCGGTGGGTACCGAGCACTGGATTCCGGTTTCTCATGGTGAAGGCCGTTTTTATGCCGGCAAAAAAACGCTTAGTGAGCTGTCCGATAAGGGACAAATTGCCACCCAGTATGTAAATCTGGAGGGTAATACCACCTATGATATTAAATATAATCCCAATGGTTCCCGCTGGGCTGTAGAAGGAATTACTGATCCTACAGGTCGCATTTTTGGTAAAATGGGCCACTCAGAAAGGATTACCCCGGGTACTGCTCAGAACATTCCGGTCCACAAACAGCAGGATATTTTCCAGGCCGGGGTTGACTATTTTAGGGCTTAATCTTTTCT
>PWDW01000174.1 GCA_003553225.1 Halanaerobiaceae bacterium | reverse complement strand
CTTTAGAATAATCAGTAATCTCTTCATGGTTAATCAGCTGAGCAGTTATTTCCATATCATCTTCCATCTCTATGTAAGAATAATGAAATTCAATAGTTTGAGCAAAAACATTGTCTCCGGCACCTTTAACGGTCATTCCCGGAGCTATCTCCCCCTCATGAATAGTCTGATTTATAATAGCCCATAAATCATTACCCTCTGCAGCAAGTTCCAGTGGTACTTCAGTCTTCTCTTCATCATCCCTTAATTCTATTCCTGTCTGCTGTTCCAAATTATCAGAATTATAAATAGCTATTTCATTTTCAACTTCATCACTGATAAACAACTCATCTTCCGCTACTGCCAGACCATGTATATAACTACGGTCCCGAGAAACTCTGGTTTTACCAGCTAATTTATAATCATCTTTGGTGTATTTACTTACATCAGAACGGGTAATTAGATATATATAATCTTCATCCCCAGTTATCGTATAACCACCTTCACCCCAGCCTACCGGTATTTCACCAATTACTTTACCATCACGATAAATCCCAGCTGTTCGGCCGGATTCATCAAAATCTGCATTGGCATATACTGTACCATCTGTATCTACATGCATCCCATGTATCCAGTGCTGAACGTAATCATCCTCCGCTTCTTCAACCGTATCTCCCAGCCAGGTGTGATTATATTTAAGCTGAGAACTTGCCGCCATATTAACTGTTAAAATAAAACTAGTGATTATTAAAAACAAAATAAATTGATAAATAATAGTATTAAATTTCATACAGCCCACCTCTCAAGCTGTTTTTTCTTTTGTTTTATATACTTTTATAATATGTGATTACACTGCAATAAGGCATTTTTTACCAATCTGCAGAAAATCATAGTGATAGATTTTATGATAGAGATATTTTGCATTATAGTTATTGGTATATATTTTATATAGAATCCTTTTCCGAATTTCCTGTTAGTCTTTATTACTAGAAACAAGAAGAAATGGTAGTATGATATATTTTATATAAATCAAAAAAAGACCTATTCGGAATTCTGTTGTATAATTATTTCCGAATAGGCCCGTAGATCTAATTTTTTAATTAAATGTATCATCCAGGATAGCCTGGATTGCCTCTTTTTCTGCTGACAATGCTGCCTCCGGAGATCTCTCTCCTTCAATGACATAACCAATTGCCCGGGCAAACGGTTCCTCAGCATCAGTACCAGCTGCAAAGAAGGCTCCTATTAGAGATTCAACCATATAACCTTCTCCCGACCATTCCTCCATTACCCACTCAAAAAACTTTAGATCTTCTTCTGATTCTATATAATCTGCCACCAGCCACTCCATAATCAGTTCATCGTCCTGAATTTGTTCGGCAAACAACCAGTTGTGTAGTTCAACTAGAGCTTCAGGCTCTTCAGCAGTAATTGGCAGCATATGGGTGGCTACATTTCCCATTCCAATCTGTGGCTTATCTGCACTCGGCCCGGCAGGCCAGGGTACAAAATTTCTTTCATCTTCCATTCCTTCATGATTGTCCTTATGAAAAACCCAGGTTTCACCGGGCTGCATTCCTACATTTCCCGCCCGGAAGTCTTCATCGGTTCCTCCGATTACTCCCAGATCTTCCATATCCAGATAAAATTCTAGAGTTTCAATTCCCTCTTCTCTATCATAGGCAAACACCATTTTTCCATCCTCATCATCAACAATTTTAGCATTGTTGGAAAGAGAAAGACCATCAAGTTCTAAATTAGTAATTCCATACTGGTCCTGAGTTTCATCGGTAAGGGCAACCATTTGCTCCCGGAAAACATCCCAGGTCCATTCTCCAGCCTGCCATAGTTCAAAGGGATCCTCAAGCCCATACCTTTCAAATAAATCCACATTATACTGTAAAAATTTCATATTCCAGATTCCACTATCCGCCACACTGAAGCCATAACTTTGATTTTCAAATTGAAATTTATCTCTGTTAACAGTTCTTAAAAATCCTGGCTGTTCTTCATAAAAATCATTGCCCAGATAATCACCCACCGGATATAAAGCATTTTCGGCCATTAAAGGCCAGAACTGCAATTTGGAAACACGTACTATATCATGTGTGGCATCTCCTGCCAGGACTCGACTAACTATTGTATCAACATGGTCATCAACAGTCATATATTCCAGATTAACATTAAACAGGGCTTCGGCTTCTTCCTTTCTCCTTTCTACATCACCAAAAGGATCCCAGTAATCAACATATGTCACTGTTTCCCCTTCAAAATCCAGATCAGGAGTATCTGCCTGAACAAGAAAAGGAAAGGCAAGCAAACACACAGCTACAGTGAGAAAAATGCTTAATTTTTTCATAAGTATCCTCCTTGAAAATATTTTTTGATTGTTAATTGCCAGATCAACAATTGCCAGACTATCCTCTCCTCAGCATAAATCAACATAGTCAGTACTTACTACCACCCCCTTTATGGTTACTGTAATTGAAACTACACAATTTATGGTAATTGCAGACATATCTTATAGGTAATTATAATTTTATCCGACAATTCCGGTTCTCTGTACACTCTCAATAAAGTACCTCTGGGTAAAAGAATACAAAAGTAGTAAAGGGGCAATGTAAAATAACATACCAGTATTATTGGTCAAAGCAATTCTCCCTCCTGTCATCTGAATGTTTCTTTCTCCCAGAAGGGTAGAAACATCATTTGCAACTGTACTCAAAGCTGTAGGTAAATTATGTTGATAGGGCAAGAACATGTGTATATAAAAATTATCATTCCACTGCCAGACAAAAGAAAACAGAAATACTACTAAAAAAGCAGGTAAAGCTCCGGGCACCATTATTTTTATAAAAGTAGTAATTGGACCAGCCCCATCAACATAGGCAGCTTCTTCAAGCTCCACAGGCATGCCCTTGAAAAACTGGCGGAAGATATATATGAATAAACCATTCCTCATACCCATACCGGTAAGTGATAAGAAGATAAAAGGCCAGTATGTTCCCAGTAAATTCAAGCCGCCTTCAGGTAAAATACCAAATAGATCGAAAAATCTAAAGTTTAAGTAAAGAGGAATCATAATCATCTGAGGGGGAACAACCAGAGTGAAAATAACCAGAGCAAACAGAAACTTATTGCCTCTGAAATCAAATCGGGCAAAACCATATCCAATTAATGAACAGGAAATCAACTGAATCACAGTGACCAGGACGGCAGTCCTTAAGGTATTGTAAATTGCTCGTGGATAATCCATGGCTCTAAATACCAGCCGGTAATTTTCAAGGTTCAAACTGCGGGGAATCCAGCGTACAGTATGATCAAACAAATCTCTTTCGGCCATCAAAGAAGAAGAAATTTTAGTTAGCAGGGGGTACAAAATAATATAACTGATGCCTATTATTATCAGGCCTCTTAAAATACTCCAGAGTATATCCTTTGTGTTTTCTTTATCTATTATTTTTTCGGCAGATTTTAGAAGAAAAACAGGTTTTAACTTATTAAGTTTATTCATGGTAGTACACTCCCCGGGATATGAGTCCTACAATTATAATAAGTAAAACGGCAATAAACAGGAGATATATCATAGACATGGCAGAACTAATACCATATCCCCCGGCTCCAACTGCAGAATCTCTAATTAAATCAACCAGATCGTTGGCTACAAAGGAGTCTATAATTGTATAGACTACATTGGTCAGTAATATAGGAGTCAGCATGGGAAAAGTTATTTTCCAGAATTTTTCCCAGGGAGTTGCCCCTTCAGCTATTGCCACTTCGTAAAGTGAGGGGGAAATAGACTGCAAACCGGCCAGAAAAACTATTATTTGAACCCCAGACGACCTGATAACCTCTGCTATTTGATCAACCGAATCCATTAAATAGTCAATTAACACTACTGGTAAATTGAATTCTATTAATAAATCGCTTAATTGATCTACACCCAGTATTAAACCAGTCTGGGCCTCTTCCCCTATCTGAGTAGCCATAATTTCAGCCATATAATCCTCCGCTTCCATGGAAAGAATTATCCCCGCCCCCATGATAACGGGCAAGAAAAAAATTGTTCTGGCTAAAAAGCGCCCCCGAAATTTTTGATTTAATAAAATAGCAGCAAAAAAGCTGAAAATTATTATTAAAGGAATATCAATCAGGGTCTCAATAACTGTTTCTACAAACAACTGGTTAAATCGAGGATGAGTGTATATTACATATTCATAATTCCCAAAGCCCTGATAAATTAATTGATACCCTTCACCAGTCATTTCAATTTCATTTAAACTGAAAACTATAGCCTGAATGAAGGGAACTAGAAAAAACAGCAAAAATCCAATTACAAAAGGTAGTACAAAAAAGTATCCGATCATATTTCTTTTCGACTTTAAAGATAAATGCTTTTTGAAAAAATTCATCGCCTAGCCTCCTCACTCAGGACTATAAAATCTTTTGCTGGAACTGTCATATCGTTATACTCTTCAGGAAAACGATTATAATTTACTATTACAGAAGTATTTTCCTGAAAAGTGGTTTTATATAACCCTTCAGTTATTTGCTGATGATCAATTATTTTATGCCGGTTTGTATATCTTAAATGTTCATTACTAAAAGTTTCATATATCTCTTCTGCTTCCCCCAGCCAATCTCTATAATCAATTGAATAAAAGTGATCAAATCTTGTCTGTTTTACCTGCAGAGAAGGAGAATAACTCAGCTTGAAATAGGGAATAGCTCCTGTTTCAACCGACTTTAAAATATTTTTCCTGTAATTTTCCGCAAGATTAACAGGTTCCCCGGCAAAATCTATTAATCCACTTAAGGCTATCTGTATAAAAGGAATATCTTGGTCAAGTAGGTAATGACCACTGGAACTGAAGGGAATTTCGGTGATCACATCTGCATAAGGATATGTTAGAGCATTACCTCCAGACACCATGATATCAAACGAGGAATTGAACTCGTTTAAATTAGCTTCCATAATATTCCCCGCCTGGTCCCGATCAACAGTTAATTCTTTATTGTGATTGAAATCCGAATTAACCTGGGTTCCCATATCTCCTAATGCTATTCCAGAAATATCATGTTCTCTATATGAAGCTGCAAAATTACTAACCAGTGACCTCTGCTTTCTGGGAGAAATTATATAAGAATAATCACCTTCACTGCCGAGTAAAGAGGCCCTATTAAATTTATTGTAGATAAAACCCTGAGTTCTATTGAGGAAGCGCGAGGCATCTCGCCTAACACTAAATCCATCCAGCCATTTATTCCTCCGGGCATATAAAAAGTTTACTTCAGGATAAAAGCTAATATTTTTGTTCTGAAGATATTCATACAATTTAGCAAATTGCTCCTTTCCACCCAGTTCACTTTCCACATTTACATCATCGGGTAATACGTGATTTATACCTCCTGATAACCAGCCTTTATATTTTAAATGCAGGTTATGGTTTTCTATCCCTGTTTCCGTAAAATCTTCAATTATGGTTTCTATCTGCCTAAGAGTAGTTAGAGGTTCAATTACATTTCGGGGGATCCCTAAAACTGGTCTGTTGACATCAATAGCTCCAATTAGCTCAAGAACAAAAGGGGTGGCAGACCTGCTGCCTTCAGAGTAATAATCCAGTCCTTCACTATCCATCAAATAATTTCTGTACTCCAGGGCCATATCCACATAATCGACATCATCACCTTTTAGAAATTTATATCTGACCTTAATCTCACCTTCATACGGTCTGGACTGAAATTCATAACTACCGGTCCTGGTTTCTCCTCCCGGCATAATCGCCGGAGCTTCTCCTTCCATTTCAATAAATTTAACCGGCCTTAAGATGAATTCAGGATAAATATTGTTATATGAGCTAATTCTTCCAGCTACATTAGCTTTTATATTTGCCAGGGGAGCCCCTTCCTCAATAATTCCCATAAAAGCTTTATCTTCCTTGATCATTCCAAAGACCGGTAAATGAATCTGCTCAATATAATTTTCTTTATACGTTTCAGCAGAAATTGCCATATCATCACCAAATACTTGACGACTATAAGAAATACCAGTCTTTTGATTATTTAATTCTATTAAACCTCCCGCCCCATCAGGAACAAATATATATCCTTCTTCCCGGTTATCTGCAGCTTCAAAAAAGTTAAGAATATCAATTGAATGAACTGGAAAATCGATAAGTTCATCGAATTCATTTAATATATTTTGAGGATATTGAATTTCACCCGAATCAATTACAACCAGCAGGTCCTCTCCATCCAGCCTGTACTCTATTGGAAGATGAAAAGTTACCTGATTCCTTTCCGGAAATTCCATATCAGTCTGCATATGGTCCTCTATTTTATCCTCCGGAGTATATCCAATCTTTTTAAGCTGCTCGGTTATATCCTCGAGGTGAAAGGGCATGGGGTGTTCTATCCTTATGTAAATCCCTTGATGCTTCATATTTTCCAGCAGGTTGGGAATATCATCCGGAATTATTTCCCCCACATCATCTATGTCACTCCTTAATTCTTCTATTCTATCCACAATATAATAATATAAATTTTCTCCTTCTTCTAGGTCAGGAGAAATTGGTTTATATTCGCCAAACAGGGTCTCGGGGTCAACTCCCCTTAAATCTGGATGTTCATCACCCTCTTTAAATTTCTGCAGAGTAATAAAATCAAACTGATCGAGCAATAAATTTATTGTATCTTCATCTTCTAAATCTTCCTTTATATTTTCCATACCTTCTTTCGTAATTATCTTTGGCACCCAGTGATCCAGATCCCATTCTTCTCTGAAATCAAATTCAATTCTGACTCCATTATCTAGAGCTTCAATAGAATACTGTTCATAGGCTATACTTTCAGTATTATTATCTATTGTACGCTCGACATCTACACCGGTATAATAAGTTAACGAAAATTGAGAGCCCAATTTTTCTTTGGCAGTTCCACCAAATTCTGTCTCTTTTTCCTCCCAATCAGGCGGGTTAGAGTATCTGATAGATCCATCCAGTTTATTTTCTATAGCTATCTCGGCAGTTGATTCATTCACATATAGCTTTGAGTACCTGTTTTCTGCTGCTGATTCAAACCCGGTTAAATTTTCTTTTGCTCCCATAGGACTGGAGAAAAATAATACAGAAAATAGGATTATAACTGCAGCAATAACAATAGACTGAATCATATACTGTTTGCCTGCTTTCATGTAAAACATCCTTTCTTAACCAATTATAAATATCTTAGAGTAAATTCCAGATATAGGTTGGAAACAAAACCCATCATCTGTGCTATCAAACTGAAAACCAGTAAGATCAAAAACAAAGAAGCACTTATACCAACAACAGTCAGTATAAATGTTATTATATTTCTTTTAACAGTATATGAGTGAATAGAAAGCATGCCAAAAAACAGGAGAACAAATGACCAGAATATTCCAATACCTATGAAAAATACATAAATTCCACTTTCTTCCTGAGTTAAATAATTACTTATAACCGTTACCGGAATATTTACAACTATAAATGGTATCAGTGCATAGGCTGTACCAATATAAATGTCTTTAAGAGTCCCTTTTCCATCCATCAGGGTTGTAATAGACCAGTTAACAAAACACCATAAGCTTAAGGGCACCAGCACACTGGCCAGTTCTACAAAAATATTTATTTCAGCAACCTCTCTAGGATTAAAGATAAAACCTGTATACTGTCTTACAAAGATAAAAGTTGCTACAACCAGAAAGATAAAGATATTCCCTTCCATTAAACCTATGTCTTTTTCGTGTTTTAAATCCCAGAATGCAGAAAGGGGATGAAATAAAGTTTCCCGAGCATATATAAGTCCACTTAACACTTTTTGTAGTTTATTTCCCTCTTTATCTTCTGGGCTCTCTTGATCAATATTAATCAAAAATTTATCTCTGAATAATTGTAATAATCTAAATTTAGAAATAACTATAATCGACAAAATTATAGTAAAAATAATATATATTATCAGATTAAAATTTTCAGCAACAATTTCCCGGCGGTACTCAGTTAAAACCCGGGAATATCCTCCCCGATTCTGACCTGCCCTAAAACTTAATAGAGCATCTTCCAGTTTTTCCTGACGAAACAAATTCCTGCCCACAAAGGTATAAGCTGTAGTATTGTTTGTGTTCATTCTTAAGACCTTTAACCATTTTTCATATGATTCATTATATAAACCGAGATGATATTCTCTAATGGCATCATGGATTAAAGTAGCATATTCCGTGGGCTCAAAAATCTGGATTGTATCATCCCGGCTGTCAAGAACAAGCACAAGACCATCCAAATTTTCAACCGCTACTGGATTTCTAAATAGACCTTTATAATGGCCCCTGCCCCCCATAACATAAAGCAAGCGTCCGTCATTATCGTAGGTAAATATTCTGCCTCGCTTTCTGTCCAGCACCCGGTACAACCCCTCCTGAAAAGGTGCTACATCTACCAGCCGAGAGGGACCCAGCAGCCAATCTGGATATTCATCTTCATATCTATCTTCATCAGGATAATTTACATCACCCACAGGTTCAGTAAAACCATCTCTCTTCAATTGATCCTGGCCAGCCAGATTCAACCTCCGTACAGGGTCCTCAGAATCTCGTACAACACCATAAATGAAACCTTCCCAATCCATATTTAAATTTAGATAATCAGTTGGAACAAAAAGTATTCTTCCCCTTCTAGCTCGCTGTTCTTGAGTAGCCATTCTCATCCAAAATATATCTGTGGGAGAAGGAGTTACCTCTGGTGCTCCGATATACCCGCTGAATTCTCCTGCAATATCAAATACCATCAATCCATCATCTACACCTCGGGCCACAACATATATTCTCCCAGCAGAAGATGCAGCAATCTTTAAAGGTCTAAACTGGTCCGCTCTTATTTCACCTTCTATATCTCCACTAATTTCATCAAGATAATTCCCGTTATTGTCAACTTTTACAACCCTCTGATTACCTGTATCAGCAATATATAATTCCTGCTCTTCAGTTACGAAAATACCACGGGGTGAGGATAAATTTTGAATGGTATTATTTTTTTTGATTTCTGAAATAATTCTTCTTAGTTCAAAGTTTTCATTTAAAATAATAATTCTGTCATTACCTGAATCAAGTATATATATATTACTGTCATTATCAACAAATAAATCTTGAGGATTATTTAAATCATCAATTCCAAAATCCTGACCTTTTAACCTTAAATAGGGAGTATAAGCTTGAGGAGCCGGTACAGCTTCCTCCCAAAAATTATAGGTATAATTTCTATAATTAACAGCTTTTATATTTAGCGAAACAATTATAATTAATAGAAAAACTAAAGCAATATACAAAGGAAGCTTTTTCATGAAATCTCTTCTCCTTCTGCGGAAACTTAATGCTTTAATCCCCCAACTTTATTAACTACAAAAATCAAGAGTTAAATTTTTGATTGTATATTTTTATTAACCCTGCCGGTCGATTGTCTGACAATTAATTCCCCTTCAAGATTTACTTTCGTTACTATGTTTTTTTTCTCCTGATTTTTAATTTTATTTATTAAAATTTCAGCAGCTTTTTTGCCCATCTCATAGGGCTCCTGTCTATATGATGTTAGATTAACAGGTAATGATCTGGCAATCACAGAATCATCATATCCAACAAGGCTTATATCATCAGGTACCGAAAGATTATTGCTTTTTAATTCCTGATAGGCTCCTCGAGCCACACAATCATTGGAACAAATTATTGCACTGAATTCAATATCTGATTCAAGAAAATATTTAACCCCATTTTGCCCTGCCTTATCCAGCCTCTTTTCACTCCAATAAATTAAATCTTTATCAAAAGAAATTCCATTTTCAGCAAGAGCAATTTTATATCCCATTAAACGTTCTTCTATAGTGGAGCAAAAAGGTTCCAATATTACTGCTATTTTTTCATGGCCTAAACCCAATAAATGTTTAGTTACAGAATAACCACCATGTTCATTATCAGTAGTGACATAATCAATCGAAGTTCCTTTTAAATAACGGTCTACTAAAACTATCTTATCTTCATTTTCCACTATTTTATTAATTATCCGATAATTTTTCTGGTGTTGATTATTAATTTGGAGGGGCATTAATATTATGCCAGAAACATTTTTATCATGAAATTGATCAATATAGTCATTCATCTTCTTGTAAGAATTATTACTATTTCCCAAAATAAAATTATAACCATGTTCAATCAAACAGTCATCAACACCTTTAATTATACCGGTACACAGAGGTGACTCCGCCAGTAAATCTTCTACTACAATACCTATAATTTGATTTTCAGTGATACTGTTGTTTGTAAGATTTTTGCTGTCAACGAAAGTTCCCCTTCCTTGCTCTCTATATATATAACCTTTATTTTCTAAATTATTATAACCTTTTTTGACTGTATTTTGATGTATATTCAGCTTTTCAGCCAGCATATTCTCAGAAGGAAGTAAATCTCCTTTTGTTAAATTTTTATTTTGAATAAGATTTATAATATATTTTTCTACCAATCTGTATTTGGCTTCTGACATTTTATTCTCTCCTTACTTCATTTAATTTTTGTATTTCTGTCATTCATTTATGGTTGCACTACACAAAGTCAATTTTATTTAATTTTAGAAATAACATTGCTATTATGAAAGCAATCATAAAGTTAAAAAACTTAATACAACACTTTTTGCATGATAATCATTTATATAATGAATCATTTATATTCAATAAATTTATACAATCAAATGAGAAATTATATATACTTATATGTATAACTTATGTTTAGTATAGGAAAAATTTTATTTTTTGTCAAGATTATTTTATAAAAAAATATAATTAACACTTATCAACACTATAAAAACCCTTGTATCAAAGTTTTAAGCTGTTTTCTGAAAAATATCTATTTACCAAATAGATAAAATCAAGTCTTTCTGTTTTAACTATCAGCCAAAGTCAGAATGGGTAAAAATGGAAATATACCGGAACATCAAGCAGTCTTTAAGCTCCTCATCCAGCTTCATTATAGTAAATTACACCCCGGCCATTTAAAAAAGCAGTATTATTAATTACATAATAGTGGTACATATCATTTCCCTGTCTTTAAGAATCTAAGCTGCCTGGTAATAATATATTGGAGTTTAATCCAGGAACTATTTGTAATTTTTTGAAAATATCAAAGATAGCAATTAATCAACCCAAAAATAAAGAACCCCATCCACAATAAAGGTTCCTGCAAAATAAAGCAGTATTAAAGCAAAAAACACCACCAGTTTCCGGTATATAGAATCACTTATCAGTTTCCGACCCCGGGAAACAATAAATGCAATAAAAGAATACCAAACATAATCAGCCGAGATATGACCAACAAAAAAGGCTCCAGTACCAATTAATCCCCGCTGATAGGCATTGGCCAGATAGGTTATACCGATTGTGGCCCACCACAATATCCAGTAAGGATTGGCAATACTAAGCAGAGCACCGGGTAAAATAAATCCGGTCACTCCTTCTTTTTTATCCAGGGAATTTTCAAAAGAAATTTCTTTTTTCAATGATGATCTAAGCATATTAAGGGCCATCAAAATCAGCATCAAACCCCCAATAATCCCCACCACTGCTGTAAATAATTCACTGGCAAACAGACTGCTCATTCCGGTAAGCAGAAGAATCACCAGCAGCAGTTCAAGAAACATATGGCCGGTGATAACCAGGGGACCGGCAGCAAAACCTTTTCTCAGGCTGCCATCCACAACATAGGTTAACACCGGGCCGGGCATCATGGCCCCTGATAGACCAATTATAAATGCTGAAATAGCTAACATCGGTAGAGACATGGTATCTTTTCCCTTTCTGTATTAAGCCACTTTTTTTCCTGCTCAGCAACCTTTTGAGTTTCCTCAGGTGCCGGTCCTCCACGGGAGATAGTACCTTCAACACAGGTTTTAACATCCAGAGCATCAAACAGGTCTTCATCAAAAAGCTCCTCTTTATCCGGGAACAAATTTTTCCACTCTGATAAAGAGATCTCTGTGAGTTCAACATCTTCCTTGAGAGCAAAGAGAACCGCTTTACCCACAATTCCATGGGCATCACGAAACGGTATTCCCTGACGCACCAGAAAATTTGCCAGCTCTGTGGCACTGGTAAACCCTGTACGGGCGGCAGTTAACATCTTTTCTCTGTTCACACTCATACTTTCCAGCATACCGGGAAATATATCTAAAATTATATTCAGAGTATCAACTGTATCAAAAACTCCCTCTTTATCTTCCTGAAGATCTTTATTATAGGCTAAAGGAAGACCTTTAAGAGTTGTTAACAGCTGCTGTAGATGACCATAAATTCGACCCGTCTTTCCCCTTACCAGTTCAGCTACATCAGGATTTTTCTTCTGAGGCATAATACTGCTCCCGGTTGTGTAACTATCAGCCAGCTCTATAAAATCAAATTCTGATGTAGACCAGATAATAAGTTCTTCACTAAAGCGGCTCAAATGCATAATCAGGGTGGCTGCAGTACTTAAAAATTCTATCAAAAAATCTCGCTCACTTACCGCATCCATAGAATTTTTAGAAATATCGTCAAAATTTAATTCTTCAGCCACAAACTCCCGATCAATTGGAAAAGACGTCCCGGCCAGAGCACAGGAGCCAAGAGGCAGTATATTTATCCGGGAATAACCTTCTTTTAGTTTTTCATAATCTCTTTTTAATTTAAAATAATAGGCCAGCAGGTGATGGCCCAGGGTGACAGGCTGAGCCCTCTGAAGATGGGTGTATCCGGGCATAATATAATTCTTATATTTATGAGCCATTTCCAGCAAAGATTCCATAAAAATTAATATTTTGTCCTGCAGGGAGGCAGAGGCATCCCTTAAAAAAAGACGTATATCAAGAGCTATCTGGTCATTTCGACTCCGGGCTGTATGCAGTTTCCCGCCCACAGAACCAATTTTATCAACTAGGTTTTTTTCAACAGCTGTATGAATATCTTCCAGATCTGTAGACAGCTCCACCCGACCTTTTTCAATATCTTCCCTGACCTTTTCCAGCCCCCCAATAATAAGTTCAGCTTCATCTTCACTTATTATACTGGTTTGGCCCAGCATACGGGCATGAGCTTTACTTCCCATTATGTCATAATAATAAAGGCGGTGGTCAAATCCCAGAGAAGCATTAAATTCTTCCACCAGTTTATCAGTTTTTTGCTGAAAACGTCCTCCCCATTGTTTCATATTAATCAACTCCCCCGGACATGTTTTTATCTCTATCAGAATCTACCGGAATTTCCTTTTCCCAGCGGGCTCTGTCATAACCCAGATTACTACTAATTTCCCGGCAGTTAAAACCCATATTTTTGTAAAACTCGACCAGGTTTTCCTTTTCCATTGCCGAATAAAGAAATATTTTTTTCCCTCCGCGTTTTTGAACTTCAAACTCGGCCTTTTTTATCAGCCTGGATCCCAGACCCTGACCCTGAAAAGCAGGAAGGACGGCAAAACGCCTCAGATAATAAACACCGTCCTCAGTCTCTTCAAGCCGCAGACTGCCGGCTATACCTTCTTCCCGGCCATATTTCTCCAGAACTAATACCAGATGTTTTTCAATATCCTCTTTAACATCTTCGGGATTTTCCTCCAGATGCTCTGTCCTTTCCAGGCCAGTACTGTAAACTTCGAAGGCCTTACTTACCACCCGGTATATTTCCATATACTCTTCAGAAACAGCTCTGCGAATCTGAAAATTTTCATTTTCAGCAGCTGAATCTTCCTTATCCTGCCTGTTTTGCTTATTCTGCTTATTCTGTTTCATTTTCACTGCCCCGTTTGACTTCTCCCGCAATTTGAGTGGGCAGCCCCCATATTTTAATAAAACCGGGAGCAGCATCATGGTCAAAGCTGTCATCTTCATCATAAGTTGCCAGATCAAATTGATAAAGAGATTTTTCCGCTCTGCGGCCAACAACCTCACACCGGCCTTTATACAGCTTAACTCTTATCTGGCCGGAAACAGACTTCTGGGTCTCATCAACAAAAGCTTTAAGAGAACTTCTGAGAGGTGAATACCATAGACCATTATAAACCAGTTCTGAATACTTTTCAGAAAGTAGATTCTTGTAATGGGCTGTTTCCCGGTCCAGGGTCATATCTTCCAGATGACTGTGAGCTTCTGTGAGAATACAGGCAGCTGGTGCTTCATAAATCTCTCTTGACTTAATACCCACCAGACGATTTTCTACCATATCGATCCTGCCCACACCATGACGGGCACCTTTTCTATTTACTTTTTTTATTAAATCTTCTGGATCCAGCTCTTCTTCATCAACTTTGACCGGGATTCCTTTTTCAAAAGTTATTGTCATGTACTCAGCTTCATCAGGAGCTTCACGGGGGTCCACGGTCCACTGATAGGCATCCCGGGGTGGTTCATTCCAGGGATCTTCCAGTTCACCGCACTCAATACTTAAGCCCCAAAGATTATGGTCAATACTATAGGGGCTATCCTTGGTTGCCTCAACCGGAATATCATTTTCCTGAGCATATTCTATCTCTTCATCTCTGGATTTAAAATCCCATACTCTGAGAGGTGCAATAATTTCAAGTTCAGAATCAAGGGCTCTAAAAGTAACATCAAAACGTACCTGATCATTACCTTTCCCAGTACACCCATGGGCCACAGCATCTGCCTCTTCTTCCTGGGCGACTTCTACCATCCGGGAAGCAATTAAGGGGCGGGACAGAGCGGTTGCCAGAGGGTATTTCCCTTCATATAAGGCATTGTATTTTAAAGAAGGAAATATATATTCTTTTATGAATTCCTCCTTTAAATCATCTATATATACCTTACTGGCCCCGGTCTGTAGAGCCTTGTTCTCAATTGAACGCCAGTCTCCACCCTGGCCTACATCTGCCGAATAAGCAATGATTTCGGCGTCATATTTTTCCTGGAGCCATTTAATAGCTACAGAAGTATCAAGACCTCCTGAATAGGCCAGTACTATTTTATTCACATCATTTTCTTTTTTACTCATAATAATTCCTCCCGATATTTAATTTCTTTTAACTTAAAACTTCCTGCAGGGCCTCCACCAGACCATCAATATGTTCTTCATCTACAATTAGGGGTGGTAAAAATCTTAAAGCATGTTCCTGGACCGCATTAATTAAATAACCTTTATCAAACATCTTATTTACAACCTCTCCGGCCTCTATATCTTCAGACAGCTGCAAAGCCAGCATAAGACCTCTCCCCCTTACACTCTGCACCATTTCCATTTTTTCAGTTAATTTATTTAGCCTCTGCACCATATATTTTCCCATCTTTCGAGCATTTTCCAGAAGATTTTCCTCATAAATCGTCATTAAAGTCGTGTAACCGGCCTGAGTGGCCAGATGATTACCTCCAAAAGTAGAACCATGATCCCCGGGAGAAAAGGCATCAGCCACTTCTTTTTTGGCCATAAATACACCAATAGGGACCCCCCCACCCAGAGCTTTAGCGAGAGTAATTATATCCGGTTCAACACCATACTGCTCATAGGCAAACAAACTACCGGTCCGCCCAATACCACACTGTATTTCATCAAAAATAAGCAGAATATCTTTGGCATCACACAGCTCACGGAGCCCTTCCAGATAAGCCTGCTCAGCGGGATAAACTCCACCTTCACCCTGAACAGGTTCCACCATTATAGCTGCAGTATCAGCAGTTACTGCCTCCTGTGCTGCCTTCAGGTCATTAAAAGGAACAGTTTCAAAACCCGGGGGCAGGGGTTGAAAAGGAGCCCGATATTTATCCTGACCTGTTGCAGTTACCGTGGCCAGAGAACGTCCGTGAAATGAATTTTCAGCAGTAATAACCTCAAACTTTCTTTTTTTATTCATCCGATAATATTTACGAACCAGTTTAAGGGCTCCTTCATTGGCCTCAGCACCACTGTTGGTGAAAAACAGTTTATCCATACAGGATTTTTCTATAAGTAATTTTTCTAAATAGGCCTGGGGCTCAATATAGTATAAATTTGAAGAATGAATTGCTTTCTCCACCTGTTCTTTTATAGCAGAAACCAGCTTTGGGTGACTGTATCCCAGGGCATTAACACCTATTCCGGCCAGAAAATCAATATATTCCTCTCCCTCTTTGTCATATACTTTCATACCCTGGCCATGATCTGCTACCAGGGGATAACGACCACTGAATACATTCATGAAATATTTATCATTACAGGCTTTTATTTCTTCTTTATTCACAGTTACCACTCCCTTCTTTTTTAATCTTCCACAATCATGGTACCAATTCCCTGATCGGTAAATATCTCTAAAAGCAGAGCATGTGAAACCAGACCATTTATTATATGTGTCCTTTGAACTTTACTCTGTACAGCTTCAATACAGGCTTTCACTTTCGGAACCATACCACCTTTAATTTTACCCTCCTGAATCCATTTTCGAGCCCGGGAAATACTAAGAGATGAGACCCGGCTGTCGGCCTCCTCCTTATTTGATCTAATTCCATCAACATCAGTTAGAAATATTAGTTTCTCTGATTCCAGAGAAATAGCCAGCTGTCCGGCAACAGTATCTGCATTAATGTTAAAAGTTTCTCCCTGATCATTACCTCCCACCGGAGCAATAGCAGGTATATATCCCCCAGCAATTATCTGATGAACAATTTCTGGATTAACCTGATCTACCTGACCAACAAAGCCCAGATCTTCTCCAATATTTTCAGGACATAACCGACTGGCCTGAATTAAGCTGCCATCTTTACCGGAAATTCCAACCCCCCTGGCTCCCATCTGATTGATTAAAGAAATTATCTCTTTATTTACTTTTCCCACCAGAACCATTTCCACAATCTTCATGGTCTCGGCATCAGTTACTCGCAGCCCCTTTACAAAACAGCTCTCTTTTTCATAAGCCTCCATTGTTTTGCTGATAGCAGGACCACCACCATGAACAATTACTGGATTGACTCCTACATATTTTAACAGTATTATATCTTCAATTACTGATTTTTTTATTTTATCATTGTTTAAAACACTTCCCCCATATTTTATAACAAATGTTTTACCATTGAATTGCTTAATATAAGGTAAAGATTCAATTAAAACTTCCGCTTTTTTAATGATTTGATCCATTTTTCCCGCTCCTTGAATTCTTAATAATATGTTATCACTTTATTGACTATGTGTGGTATTCAGCATTTATCTCAATATACTTATAACTTAAATCCGAGGTCCAGTATTCAGCAGAATGAGAACCCTGATTTAAAATTATCTCTATATCAATATCCTCAGCATCCATCAGACCCCCCAGCTCCCCCCTGCTTTTTTTAGCTGGCAGTCCATGGGCAAAAAGTTTAACTCCATTAATACTAACTTCCGTTATTTGGGGATCAATACCACTGGCTCCGGCTCCGGCTGCAGCGAGAATACGCCCCCAGTTGGGATCACTGCCAAAACAGGCTGTTTTTACTAAATTAGAGTTTGCTACCTGTCGGGCCACTCTGCGGGCCTGACCGGGTGTAGGACTTTTTTTAACTTGTATGGTAATAAATTTGGTGGCTCCTTCTCCATCAGCTACAATATCCCGGGCCAGATCAGAAGCAGCTTTTTTTAACATTTTACAAAAAAGCTTATAATCTTCATTTTTGGTTTGAATAGGCTGATTATTGGACAGCTGATTGGACATAAGAAAAACACAGTCATTGGTGCTCTGGTCACCATCAACACTAATTCTGTTAAAAGAAACATCCACTGCCTCCTGGAGAGCCTCACATAAAAGCTCCTGCTCAATAACTACATCCGAGGTCAAAACAGACAGCATAGTTGCCATATCAGGACAGATCATACCCGAACCTTTGGCCATACCACCCAGGGTGACTTCACTACCACTTACCGGCAGTTCAGCATTATAAGCAGTTTCTTTAATAAAAGTATCGGTGGTCATAATCGCCTCTGCAGCCTGTTTTCCAGAAAAACTAAGTTCTGAAATCAGTTTGGGAACTGCAGCTTTAATTTTGTCCACAGGCAGTGGCTTTCCAATTATCCCGGTAGAGGCTGTTAGTACTTCCTCAGGCAGAATATCAAGCTCTTCTGCTACCAGAGCAGTTATGTCCCGGGCATCATCCAGACCCTGCTGACCCGTACAGGCATTGGCATTACCACTGTTTATCACCACCGCCCGGGCATCAGGATTCTGCTGTAAACGGGACTGAGAAAGAATGACCGGTGCCGCTTTAACTTCATTACTGGTAAACACCCCGGCCGTCTGAGCTTTTTTTTCACTAAATACCAGGGCCAGATCTTTGTTATTGCTTTTTTTAAGCCCACATTTAATACCACTGCTTTTATAACCCCGGGGGGCAGTTATACCTCCTGAAATTCTTTTCATTCTATCACTCCCTGACATTTTAGAATTTAAATAGATTAAACTGCTGCCCTAGAGAATAAATAAATTATATACCGAACTAGCCTCTTAGCAAAATTTATGCACAAAAAGATTTATTTTTTGCTAACAGATTATCCTACTATCTTAGGGGAAGATACCTCTGGATTCAAGACCACATTTTTCTGCAAAAGAAAACATAACATTCATATTCTGCACAGCCTGGGAGGCAGCTCCTTTGCCAAGATTATCAATTGCAGAAACAACCACGGCCCGGGAAGTGCGTGTATCAAAATTTATACCAATCTGACAATAATTGGAAGCATAGACATGTTTGGTATCAGGGGAATCTCCCTCCAGAAGATCGATGAATTCACACTCTCCATAAATCTCCTGATAATAATTTTTAAGCTGCTTTTCGGATATATCCTCATCTATATCAGCATAAATAGTAGACAGTATTCCTCTTTTCATAGGGACCAGATGGGGGGTAAAGGAAATTTTTAAATCCTTAAGTCCGGTAAAATATTCCATATTTTTTTCAATCTCAGAGGTATGACGATGAATACCGATCCCATAGGCCCGAACATTCTCATCAATTTCACAGTAATGAGTCGTTTTACCTGGAGAGCTGCCTGCTCCACTAATCCCTGATTTTGCGTCAACAATAATAGATCCTTTCCTGACCCTTACTTTTTTAAGCAGTGGATACAAACCAAGTATTGTAACCGTAGGGTAGCATCCGGGATTGGCAATCAAATCTGCTTTTTGAAGCTGTTCTCGGTTTAATTCCACAAGGCCATAAACACTCTCCTGCAGTAGTTCTGGATACCTGTGTTCCTGATTGTACCATTTTTCATAAACAGACTGATTTTTATATCGAAAATCACCACTTAAATCAATTACTTTCAAATTCGCCCCCCTCAGTTCAGCTACCCGATCCTGAGAAACACCATGGGGCAGGGCTGTAAAAACAATATCACACTTTTTAAGTTTTTCTAAATCATATTTTTCCAGTCTGCTGCCGGCCGCAAACTGAGGGTAAACATCTGAGAGATCCTGACCGGCTTTGCTGTGAGACACCAGATAAAGATCATCAACTTCAGGATGATGTTTAAGCAGCCTGTATATTTCCACTCCCGCATATCCGGTTATCCCGACTATTCCCGCTTTCAACATATTAGGTCCTCCTAAATAGATATTATTCTTAAAATAATAAAATAAAAAACAAAAAAACTCTCATCCCCTGTTCAGAGACGAGAGCTAATTCCCGTGTTGCCACTCTTTTTGAAATACACCTTAACTTCTCTCTATACCAAAGCTAATTAAAATAATGGTGTATCTCCACTCTTCCCGATAACGGTGGGACCATCGTCCTTTCCTAATTGTTTCAGAAAGGAATCTCCAGGGTACGGTTCAAACACAGCTGCAGTTCCGGCTTCCACCAACCCGGATTCGCTTTTCTGCAGTATGTGTTTTACTCTCCCTTTCTTCAATTTAGTTTATTAAACTGTTCTGTTTATGGTCTGTGAACACTTGCTTTTATTTTTGAGCTTTTTTATATTTTAGACATTATGATCTAACCAAAATTGATATTAAAATTGATATTAACAAAATCACTTATTTTTCTGTTATTATCTTAATTTATATTTTTCTGAAGTATTTCTTCTCCTGTATTGTTGTATAATTATATCTTATATACTTATTATCTGTCAAGTCCCCCGGGCAGCTTCAGTATAACCTGAATTTAAGCAGGTCCTTCAGAATAATCTTTCAGCTTGTTTCTTCGGCTGGGGTGTTTCAATCTTCTGAGGGCTTTGGCCTCTATCTGTCTGATACGCTCACGACTGAGATCAAATTCTTTTCCTATTTCTTTCAAGGTCCGTGGACGGCCATCTTCAAGGCCATAACGAAGTTTTAAAATCCTTTTTTCTCTGTCTTTAAGAGTATCCAGTACTTCCTCCAGCTGTTCTTTAAGAAGCAAATCTGAAACAGCACTATCCGGAGAAGTAGAATCTTCATCTTCAATAAAATCACCCAGACTGCTGTCTTCCTCCTCTCCAATAGGAGTCTCCAGAGATATCGGCTCCTGAGATGTCTGTTTAATATTTTTTACCTTTTCTACCGAAATTCCCATTCGCTCTGCAATCTCTTCATCGGTTGGTTCACGACCTTCTTCCTGAAGAAACTGGCGGGACACTTTTATCAATTTGTTAATTTTTTCCACCATATGCACCGGAACCCTGATAGTACGTCCCTGATCTGCAATAGACCTGGTTATAGCCTGCCGGATCCACCAGGTCGCATAAGTGCTGAATTTATATCCTTTAGTATAGTCAAATTTTTCGACAGCTTTCATGAGACCGGTATTCCCTTCCTGTATTAAGTCCAGAAAGGACATACCATTACCCATATATTTTTTGGCAATACTGACCACCAGACGCAGATTGGCCTCTATCATTTTCTTTTTGGCCTCTTCATCTCCTTCTTCCATTCTTTTGGCCAGTTCAATTTCTTCCTCAGCACTGAGGAGATCCACCTTACCAATTTCTTTGAGATACATTCTTACCGGGTCATCAATACCTGCACCCTGGGGTATAGAAAGATCAACTTCACCATCTTCTTCAGAATCTTCTTCCTCATCCACAATATCTATATCTTCATCATTAAAGACACCGTAAATCCTTTCCACTTCATCAGTGTCCAGTTCCACATCCTCCAATTTATCCATGATTGTTTCATAGGTTAAATGTCCCTGTTCTTTACCCTTGTCAATTAGTTCCTGTACTTCTTCTACTTCTGAGGGAATTATTTTTTTGCTGCTCATTACCGCACCTCCTTAAGCTGATATCAAATAGCAGCACAATTATCTCGCAAAAATCCTTATCCCATTATATCTTAAAATTTGATTATTAGCACTCCAGAGAACACAATGCTCTACCGAGAAATACACATCCCCCAAACCATTCCCAGCCGAACACTAAAAACCTAATTTATTATTTTTGTCTTTTTGTCTTCTTTTATCACTTATTAAATATTTTTTAGCAAAGTCCTGCATAAAAATAAATCTTTTTTATTAAATTTTAATGAGTCAAAAAAAACACTGCCCCCACCGGGCAGTATTTCCATAATAAAATAATACATAAGCATTATAAAAACAGTATAAAAAACTGTTAATTTTAAAACCCATTTATTTCTGCTGCAAAGTGTCCGGGTATATTTAATAATTCTATATTCATAAAAATATTCCTGCAAAAATAAAATAATTTTGTAAAAAGTCGTTTACTTTTTTCCAGGCTTATCTATCAGCCTTGTCTATTAATACCGCTCTACCGGGTACTCCCTCTACCTCTCTTATTTTCAGAGGTAAAAAAATCATTTGATATGATCCGGCAGATATCTCTTTTAACCGTAATCCTTCCAGGATTATAATCTCAGCACCCAGCAGCTTTCTGTGAGTGGGATGCCGGGGCTGTGCTCTCTCAATACCCAGAGAGTCAATCCCAACCCCTTTAACTCCCTTCTGAACCAGATAATCAGCACCTGAAGAATCAAGATAAACAAATCCGGTGGTAAAATCATCAGAAAGTGAATTTTTGGTTTTGAAAATAAGAAATTCGCTGCGGGAAATATCAGCTTTTTTTAAATCAGAAGCAGAAATTTTTTCTCCCAGTTCAGTATAGTCAAGAACCCTGCATTCTGTAATATATTTTGTCCAGTCATATATCTCAGAAGTACTTCCATCTTCCAGCATATGCAGGGGAGCATCTATATGAGTACCGGTATGAAGATCCATTTTTATCTCACTCTGGTGCACTTCTCCATCATTATGACTGCTGACAGTCCGGAGAACAGGCTTTTTTTCTTCACGATCTTTATAGACAGGCATGTCTGGATATATTTCCATTGAGATATCATATATCTTCATTATAAATTACCCCCTGTTGTATCTGGATTTATTTGCCACCATTTTCTTCCATCTTTTTTCAGCATTTTTTGAGCCGCAGCAGGACCCTCGCTTCCCGCTTTATAATTGGGAAACTCTAATTTTTGTTCCTGCCATGCAGAAATAATACTGTCTACAAATTTCCAGGAATATTCCACTTCATCCCATCTGGTAAAAAGAGTAGAATCTCCTGCAAAAAGATCACGAATCAGCCTTTCATAAGCTCCTGGTGTACTGCTGTGGGGATCACAGTTCTGACAAAAATCCATCTGTTCTGATACAATACTCTGCTGGGGACCTGGTTCTTTAGCATTAAACTGAAAAAAAACACTTTCCCTCGGCTGAATTCTAATAACCAGCAGGTCAGGATTAAGGTCCGGATGTTCCTTCTGATAATAAGGGTGAAATTGTTTTTTGAATTCAACGGTTATCTGAGTCAGCTTTTCGGAAAGTCGTTTACCCGATTTCAAATAAAAGGGCACTCCCTGCCAGCGAAGACTATCAATAAAAAGTTTTAAAGCGGCAAATGTTTCCGTAGTGGAATCATCAGCAACACCGTCTTCTTTTTTATAGGAACGTACTTCTTCGCCATTGACACTCCCGGATCCGTACTGCCCCCGGACCGTATATTGCTGAATATTATTTTCGTCTATTTTTTTAAGGGATTTTAAAACTTTAACTTTTTCACTTCTAATTGAATCAGCATCCATATTTACGGGAGGTTCCATTGCGGTAATAGTTAACAGCTGCAGCATGTGATTCTGCACCATGTCCCGTACTACACCCGATTGATCATAATATTCTCCTCTGTCACCAACTCCTGTCGTTTCAGTAGAGACAATCTGAATATTATCAATATATTTCCTGTTCCACAATGGTTCAAAAAACATATTGGCAAAACGTATTACCAGAATATTTTGCAGCATTTCTTTGCCCAGATAATGATCAATACGATATATATTTTCTTCCGGGAACACCGAACTTATTTTATTATTCAATTTGCGGGCCGAAGGAAAATCACTGCCAAAAGGTTTCTCAATCACCAGCCTTGACATACCTGCTTGGTTTTCAACCAGTCCCTTTTCATCCAGATGTTCAACTACAGGTTCAAAAAAATGAGGAGCCAGAGCCATATAAAAAATACGCTGTGACTCTTTTTTTTGTAAAATATTTTTTAGCTTATCATAACCCTGTTCTTCTTCTATATCCATCTGTAAATAAACAATACTATCTCTCAAGATTTCCCAGTTTTTTTCCTCAAAACTATAGCGAATATTATTTTTAATAAATGGCAGTAAAGCAGACAGATATTCATCCTTAACCCTGAATCTTCTGCCAATAGAAATAATTTTAAAATCTTCTGGCAGAAGGTTTCCAGACAGTAAATCATAAAAAGCAGGCAGCAGTTTTCTTCTGGCCAGATCACCGGTTCCACCAAATATAACAAAGTGATAGCTGCTCATATAATGAAATCCCCTTTTTAGATATAACTTTTTTAAATACCTTTATTTTATCTTCACTTATTAATAATACTACATTTTATTAAATATATCAGCAATAAAAATTAATCACTGTTAAATAATTAACAGCGGGAAAACCAAATCCATAAAAATGCAGATTCAGTATAAATCTATTTTAAATCTTAGTATTAATATATATTTAATAATAAATATTTAAAGAAAAAACCTTTAGCATACTGCCCGGTATACTAAAGGATGAACTGATCCCCGATTCAATTTCCAAAAAAACCTACAGCTGACAATAATATAATTTTTTAAATATTAAATAATCATCAATTATAAAGATAAAAAGGTTTGAAAAAGGCTAAACAAAATAATAATAGAACTCACATCCCGTAGAGAAATAAAAGCCTCCCGCGCAATATTAAAAGTATTTCTGACTTCCTTTTGAGCATTTTTATGTTTGAAATAATCTATCACAAAAAAGAGTATAAAACAGATCAAATAGGAAAAAAATAGCCAGCCCACAAAAAGACGTATTATCCCATTAAATCACCTCTTCTTTAAGTAATAAATTGTCATCAATCATATTCTAATTTATAATAACCTCAGCCGGATAAAAATTTTTATAAATTAGAATACAAAAAATGCTATCTAAATTGTATCAAATCACCTGTAAAATTTCAAGTATTGTGAAAAGGATAATAATTCCCCATCACCTGATGGGGAATATCTTAAATCCCTTTGTGAACCTCTCCACCTAAATTAAAAATTTAGATGAAACTTCCAACTGCTTCATATAGATTAGAGTTCAATCTATATTACCAGGTTGGTTTGAACGAAGTACGGAATTTAAATAAAAAAATTATATATTGTGTATATCCTGCCATTCGGTATGGAAAGTACCTTCCCGATCAACTCTTTCATAGGTATGGGCCCCAAAATAATCCCGCTGGGCCTGAATCATATTGGCCGGTGTTTTTTCAGCACTAAAACTGTCAATATAATCAAGAGCTGAGCTTAAGGCGATTAAGGGGACCCCTGCCGGTTTGATTAAGCTAACCAGTTTTCTCAAACCACCAATGTTTTCTTTAATTTCCTTTTTAATCTGAGGGGCAATAATAATATTTATCAAATCTTCATTCTGATTAAAAGCTTGCTGGAATTTCTCCAGATGAGCAGAACGAATAATACAGCCATCTTCCCAGATTCTTGATACTGCAACCAGATCAAGATTATAATCGTACTCATCAGATGCGGCCTGAAGGAGGTTTAATCCTTCAGCATATGATGTGATAATCCCAACAAAAAGAGCCTCTTTCAGCAGTTCAGTAAGCTCATGTTGTGAAATCTCCCTTACTTCTTCACTCACCTGACCCATTTTTTTACTAATTGTAATTCTTTCATCTTTTAGAGCTGAAAAGAAGCGGGCCTTAACTCCGGCCGAAATTGTGGGTACAGGTATACCCAGATTTAATCCTTCCCGGGCACTCCATTTTCCGGTTCCTTTCTGTTTGGCTCTGTCCAGAATAACATCTATGAGTGGACTTTTGGTTTCCGGGTCTTCACGATCCAGAATTTCAGCGGTAATCTCCACCAGATAGGCCTGATGTTCTTTGTTCCACTCTTCAAAAAGAGAGACCATCTCCGGTGGTCTCAGTTCAGATACTTTTCTTAAAATATCATAAATTTCTGATATAATCTCCATAATACCATATTCTATTCCATTATGTACCATTTTTACATAATGCCCTGCTGAGCGGGGTCCCAGATAAGCAACACAGGGACCATTTTCCGTGTGGGCTGCAACATCCTGGAGAATGTTTTCTGTTTCTCTGTAAGCACTCTCATCCCCCCCCGGCATAATTGAGGGGCCATGTAGAGCACCATATTCACCACCACTAATCCCGGTACCCAGATAGCGAATTCCCTTTTTTTGCAGCTCTTCATAGCGGCGATCTGTATCTTTGAAAAAGGAATTACCCCCATCAATTATAATATCCCCCTCCTCCAGCAGGGGCAGGAGGCTTTCTATAACCAGATCTACCGGATTTCCGGCTTTAACCATAAGTATGATTTTACGCGGTTTTTTCAGCATATCAACAAATTCTGACAATTCACGAGCAGCATAAAAGTTCTTGTTTTGAGCTCTTTTTGAAGCAAATTCTTCTGTTACAGAAGTTGTACGGTTATAGCCGGCCACCCGGTAGCCACTCTGTTCAATGTTAAGCACCAGATTCTGTCCCATTACTGCCAGACCCAGTACTCCAATATCACATTTTTGTTCCATTTTGTACCCCCTCAATTTGATTAAACTCTATATATCTATAAAACAGATAGCAGAGAAACTAAAAACATCATGTTAAAATTATAGCTAACCACAGCAGTTAGCCCCTGGAGGACATGTACTGCAGCCGGCATTACCACTCCCCGATGAACCGATTATTCCCACTGAGTTAAAAATCTGAAACGTATTCTCACTTTCACATTTTGGGCAGCTTGGTTCCAGACCCTCTCCTTTTTCTTTTACAGTAGCTTTAATGGAAAAAGTATTTTCACATGCCTTACATTTATAATTATATGTGGGCATTCTGACACCTCCTGATAATTATAGATTATTATAAAGTTGTAGTATAATTTTAAAATAGCAAAAGCAAAAATTCTGTAAATCAGTTACAAAAAACTGTTATCCAGCAGCCCTCAATCTGTCCGATCCCAGTTTTTGATTTCAGGAATTACTTCTGCTGCCGCCTCCCGGCCCCGGGCAATCATCTTCTTATATGATTCGAAGTCTATACCGCTGATTCCTTCCAGATCAGGTTTAATGAGAATATCTGCCCCCTCTGAATCAACATGATACTGCTGCATGATATTATAGGACCTGATCCCCACCTCTATCCTGCTCTGGGGAAATTCAGCAAAACTAAATGAGCTCACCACATCCACTCCAATCAAAATATCTATATCATCTTTTTTTTCTAAAATCTCCAGAGGTAAATTACTTATCAAACCACCATCCACCAGATGCCTGTCATTTATTTCAACCGGCTCAAAAATAACCGGTATTGCTGAACTGGCAGCCACAGCACGGGCCACAGAACCATCATTGAGTACTACCAGTTCTCCGGAACCTAAATCAGAAGCCACACAGGTAAAATCAATGTCAAGATCTGCAAATTCATTGCCCTGAAGATGATTATCAATAAATTCTTCAAGTCGTTCTGTACTGAAAAGCCCCAGCTCAGAAATAACCGGCCACAAGAATCTTCTCCAGCTGATATTTTCGGCTAATTTCCTCATTTCACGGGAAGACATCCCTCCGGCATAAAAAGAACCCACAATAGCTCCGGCACTGGTACCGGCAATACAGCAGATATCTATTCCCTCTTCTTCAAATACTTCCAGTACACCAATATGAGCCAGACCCCAGGCCGCACCACCACTGAGGGCCAATCCAATACGGGGTTCCTCCTCTGGGGCAGCATATAAAGTGCCTGTGCTATTTAAAAATAGCAGCAAAAAAACCAGAATAAAAATTACAGTTTTCATGTTTAATCCTCTTTTCTTTGCTGAAATTATTTTTTTTACAAAAAAATCTTTATACTGCCCTTTAATTAAAATAATGTGAACTTTATAGAAGATATTATATCTGAACTTTACTTATATACTGATTCCTTAAAAAAAGATAAAACCCTGGCCAAAAAAGCCAGGGATAAAATATATTGACAGTAATATTTTTATTTTTTTATATAACTTCTACATTTTCTGCCTGCAGACCGCGATCTCCTTCTACGATTTCAAATTCAACTTCTTGACCTTCTTCTAAATTTTTGAAACCTTCCTGCTGGATTGCGGAAAAATGAACAAATACATCGTCGCCTTCTTCTCTTTCGATAAAGCCATAACCTTTCTTAGTATCAAACCACTTAACAGTACCTGTTTCGCTCATTTAAATTTATCCTCCTAAATCTTGTTATGTTTTCGGGTAAAAACATATTAAATTTTACCCTATTTTCTGTAAGTTTAACATATAAATAATATTATGTCAAGTATCCTGATCATTAAATTTTATAAAATTTTCCTTGAAAAATAACATAAATTCAGATCCTGAAACAGCATTTGGTTTTATATTAACATTTGGTTTTAAATTCAATTATTTATATTATTTGTAATCAATTTTACAGAATAATATCACAAACTAACATATTATTAATTAACCTATTAATATAACATTGTATATAGACTTAATGTACATTTTTTATTTTCCTGTCCAAAGTTCTTTTATACGTATTATTTTAAATACAAATTATTTTACCGAATTCTAATTGAGCCAGCCTCGTCCTTGAATAAGGGCGGGGATGAATCAATTTCTTGACCTCACTACAAACATTTGTTTGCATGGTTGTATTAATTATGGTATAATATAGTAAATTAATATAATAACAGAAAGGTGGTGAAAGCGTGGATAAAACCTATATTATACCTGTTCCCCAAAAACAACAATCTCAGGCTCGTAATTTAT
>PWDW01000219.1 GCA_003553225.1 Halanaerobiaceae bacterium | reverse complement strand
ATTTTTTCCTGGATGCTGAATGATGAAGTTACTGATATTATGAATAATTTTTCCCGGGATAGAAGAAAAGAAATATTATCCTCGATGACAGAAGAAAAAGCTACTAATATCCGAAAGCTGCTGAAATATAGCACTGATAGTGCCGGGGGCTTGATGACCACTGAATTTTTAGTATATCAAAAAAGCTTAACAGTAGGGGAAATATTGAATAATCTGGAGAATAAACTGGAAGGAAAGACGGCCAGTCTGGAAACAATTTTTGTAATTGATGAATATAATAATCTGGTAGGAAAAGTAAACCTGGAAGATATATTGGCGTCATCAAAAGATGAGGGTTTAGAGAATATCATAAATTATAATATTATAACGGTTACTGCTGAAGTCGATCAGGAACAGGTATCTCAGTTATTTTCAAAAAATAATTTGAAAGTTATTCCGGTAGTTAACAGTGAGCAGCAGATAATTGGAATTATTACTGTTGATGATATTATTGATGTGATTGAGGAAGAGGCTACAGAAGATATGTTAAAAATGGTGGGAGTCAGTACTGATGAAAGGGCAAATAGCTCATTATTAAGTTCCCTGAAAAAAAGATTACCCTGGTTGTTTGTCAATCTGGTGACAGCATTTATGGCTGCTTTTGTAGTAGGGATGTTTGAAGATGTAATTGCTCAGGTAGTAGCTCTGGCAGTTGCTATGCCTATTGTTGCCGGTATGGGAGGAAATTCGGGCAGTCAGACTCTGTCTATCATGATTCGAGAAATAGCTCTGGAAGAAATTAATTTCAGAGAAAACTGGAAAATATTTTTTAAAGAAATAATCCTGGGGTTAATTCATGGAGCTGCAATCGGAATTTTGACAGGAGTTATTTTATATTTAAATTATGGCAATTTTTATCTGGGAGCTATTATCTTTTTGGCTATGATTGCTAATCTGGTTATAGCCGGGGTCAGTGGTTTTTTAATTCCTTTGACTTTAAGGGCACTGGGAGTCGATCCCGCATTGGCGGCAGCTATCTTTTTGACTACGGCTACTGATGTCTTTGGATTTTTTGTTTTTCTGGGGCTGGCTAAAATTTTAATAGACTTTTTATAATCCATTGATGAATATATTTTTATTACTGGATCCGTTCTTTGTGATCCAGAGATGATTTAAGTAACTTAAGTAAAAAAGGAAGGTGAGAATATGGGTATAAAAAATAAAAGTCAAAAAGAACTTAAAGAATTGTTTCTAGAAAAACTCAACTCCCAGCAGGGCCGAAGTCTTGCGGAAGCATCAGAAAAGGATAAATTTCAGGCTCTGGGAGGCGCAATCCGGGACCAGATAAATCAGAAATTGGTTCAGACTAACCGGGAGTATCGGGCCCAGGGTGTCAAACAGGTTTATTATTTTTCTCTGGAATTTTTGCTGGGACGATTGATGAAATCAAATCTGATTAATCTCGGGGTTCGGGAACGCTGGCAGAAAGTTCTGGCCGAACTGGATATTGACCTGACTGAACTGGAACAGATAGAACCGGAAGCGGGGCTGGGGAACGGGGGACTGGGTCGTTTGGCGGCCTGTTTTTTGGATTCACTGGCTTCGTTAAGTTTGCCGGGCCATGGCTGTGGAATTCGCTATAGATACGGTCATTTCAAACAAAAGATAGCTGATGGTTATCAGGTGGAGATTCCTGATAACTGGCTTAAGGATGGTTATATCTGGGAGGTCAGAAGATCAGATAAAGCAGTAACTGTTAACTTTGGTGGGGAGGTTGCTGTAGAAAACAGAGCCGGTAAGACCACTTATGAACTAAAAAACGGGCAACCTATTCTGGCTGTACCCTATGATGTACCGGTTATTGGTTATGATAGTGAAACGGTAAACACTCTTCGCCTCTGGAATGCAGAGACAGAAGATGTTTTCGATAATTTGCCGTTTTCCAAAAACAATTATCAGCAGGGGGCGAAATACAGAAATGAGGTTGAAGAAATTTCTGAAATTCTTTATCCGGATGACACCTATCATGAAGGCAAGATGCTGCGACTAAAACAGGAATACTTTCTGGTGTCAGCCGGGCTGCAGAGTATTATTCGCACTTATAAAAAGACGAAAGATTCACTGGCAGATTTTGCCGACCGGGTGGCTGTTCATATTAATGATACCCATCCCGCTCTGGCCATTCCCGAATTGATGAGGCTGCTGATGGATGAGGAAGGAATGGGCTGGGATCAGGCATGGACAATTACGACTTCCACATTTTCTTTTACCAATCATACCCTTTTGTCTGAGGCCATGGAAGAGTGGTCCATAGATAATGTTCGTTCTCTTTTACCGCGGATTTATATGATTATCGAAGAAATTAATAAACGATTCTGCCATGACTTACAGCAGGAGTACCCGGGTAACCAGGAGCTGCTCAATGAGATGGCAGTTATTCATAAAGGTATGGTCCGTATGGCTCCACTGGCCATAGTAGGCAGTCATACTGTTAACGGAGTAGCCCGGCTGCATACAAAGATTTTAAAGGAACGGGAGCTCAACAACTTTTACCGACTGTTTCCGGAAAAATTTCAGAACAAAACAAATGGAGTGACCCAGCGGCGCTGGCTGCTGAATTCCAATCCAGAGCTGGCAGAACTGATAACCGACAAAATAGGTGACAGCTGGATCTGTAATCCCCGGAAACTTAAAGGCCTGGAGGAGCATGCTGCTGATTCTGCTTTTCAAAAAAGACTGGCTGAGGTAAAACTTACGGATAAAGAAAAACTGGCCGATTTTATTGAACAACAGCAGGGATTAATTGTTGATCCCAATTCTCTTTTTGATGTACAGATCAAACGGCTGCATGGTTATAAGCGGCAGCTGTTAAATATTCTTCATGTTCTCCATCTGTATAACCGAATTCGGGAAGAACCGAACCTGGAAATACCGGCTCGCACCTTTATCTTTGCCGGTAAAGCTGCTCCCGGTTATCATTATGCCAAGCTGATCATTAAACTGATTAATACAGTGGGTAAGCTGGTTAATGATGATCCGGAGATTGAGGATAGGTTAAAAGTGGTGTTTTTAGCCGATTATGGTGTTTCTCTGGCCGAAAAAATTATTCCGGCAGCCGAGGTCAGTGAGCAGATTTCAACTGCCAGTAAGGAGGCTTCCGGGACCGGAAACATGAAGTTAATGATGAATGGAGCCATAACTTTAGGGACCATGGATGGTGCCAATATTGAAATACGGGAAGAAGTGGGCGCGGATAATGTAGTCATTTTTGGTCTGGAATCCGACGAGGTGATGGATTTTTATCAGCAGGGTGGTTATAATTCCCGGGAGATATATGAACAAGAACCTGCCGTTAAGAAGGTACTGGATCAGCTGGTGGATGGCACTCTTCCGGCTTCCCAAAGTGAGTTTGAAGAGATTCGGCGCCAGCTGCTGGATTTTAATGATCAGTATTTTGTGCTCAAGGATTTTGCTTCTTATGCCCGGGCCCAGGAAAAAATCGGAAAACTGTATCAGGATCGGGAGCACTGGCTGGAGATGTCTGCAATAAATATTGCCAGCTCCGGCAGATTTTCTTCAGATAGAGCAATTAAAGAATATGCTGATCAGATCTGGGATCTGGAACCTTTTATTGGAAGTGAACCCGAGAAAGAGCAGAGCGGATATTGATCAGAATAAAATTTTAATAGATAAAAAAGGGGGAAAAGAGATGAGAGAGGAGTTATTAGCGGAAATAAAACAGGAAATAAGTGAACTGCCCCGGGTGGAAAAAGAGACAGCGGAGGAATATTTTGCCAGCAGGTGGCAGCTGAAAGAAGCTGTTGATGAAAAACTGGCCGCCAGAGAGGATATTGATGAACTTACAGGTTACAATCCCCGCCAGATGATGAAGGAAAATCATAGAAATCATGTGCAGTTTATGAGTAATGTATTTTTCTTCAATGATTACAGAATGCTGGTGGATACTGTGCCCTGGGTTTATAATACCTACCGTCAGAAGGGATTTTCCTATGAATATTTTCCCATCGAGCTGGAAGCCTGGAAACAGGCTGTGAAAACAATTATGGGCTGTTCCCGGGCCGCATCAATTGTACAGGTTTATGACTGGATGCAGGAAAGTCATGATAAATTTGTTTCCGTGTGTCGGGATATCAGCCCCGATGATTTTAAATCAGAGTATGAGGGCCAGGATGAGTATGACAGTTTTCTGGAAGCTTTACTGCAGGGAGAGGACAGAAGAGCCCAGAGAATTGCAGATGATTATATTGAAACCAAAGAAGATTTTGGAAAGTTTGCCGGCCGGGTTATTCAGCCGGTGATGTATACTATCGGGCACCTGTGGGGCCAGGATGACATTACGGTGGCCGAAGAACATAGAGCCACCTCGATTACGGGCCGGGTGCTTTCCTCTTTGTATGCAAAATTTCTACCGGATAATTATCTCCATGGTACAGCAGCTGTATCGGCGGTGGCCAATGAACACCATGAGCTGGGAGCTCGTATTGTAGCTGATTTTTTGGAGTTTGACGGCTGGGATGTGTCCTTTCTGGGTATTAATACCCCTCAGGAGGAGCTAATAGAATTTTTACAGCAGGAAAAACCTTTTCTGCTGGGTTTATCTGTCTGTATGCCCTATAATTTAAATGGATTACAGGAGGTAATTGCAATGCTCAGAAACATACCAGCTCTGGAGGATATGAAAATACTGGTGGGCGGCAAAGCGCTGAATGATTTTCCCTATCTGGTGGAAAAAATAGATGCAGATGCCCATGCCAAAGATGGCCACACAGCTTTAGAAATAGCAGACAGGTGGTGGCACAGCAGGAATGACTGAAAATATACTTGATCTTTTTAAATCGGAGATAAAAATGTACCTGCAGAATATATCAAATAGAACAATATTATGTATTTTTAATTATGAGGGTGAAATAAGAGAGACCAATGCCACCTTCAGAGATCTTTTTTTTCCCGCTCCTTCCGGGGGTGAAAAAACTTTTCTGGAAGATATTTTATATTCCGGTGATCTTGAAGATGTATCCCTGCCCCAGGAGGAGGATTATGTCCGCCAAAAGCTTAAATTCAGGCGCAGCTCTGGAACCCCCTATTTTGTGGAATCCATTATATTTCACAGGCCTGAGTTTTATCTGCTGCTGGGAGAATTCACCTTTACCTCTGCTGAAGATGCTTTGAATAAAATAAGTCAACTTAACCAGGAGCTGGACAATAAGAGCAGAGAATTAACAAAGAAAAACAGAGAATTAAAAAAGGCGAAAGCCAGAGTAGAAAAAGTCATGAGAACCGATAAGCTGACAAAGCTGGCCAACAGGCGGGCTTTTATGGAATTTTTGAAAAAAACACTGGCTCAGAGCAGAAGATACGATAATAATCTGACAATTATAATGCTGGATCTGGATAATTTCAAAGAGATTAATGATAGTTATGGTCATCCTGTCGGGGACCAGGTTCTGCGTAAAGTCGGTGACATACTGGCCGAAAATGTTCGCGAGGGTGATATGGCAGCTCGCTTTGGTGGAGATGAATTTATCATTTTAATGCCGCAAACTGCGGCAGCCGAAGCTGTTAACATGGCCCACAGAATCAGAAAAAAAGTAAAAAGTATTAACCTTTCTGCAGTAAAAAAACCACCCACCTTAAGCCTGGGGATTACTGAATTTAAAGGGGAGGAAAGTGCTGAGGACCTGCTGAACAGAGCTGATAAAGCCATGTATGAAGCAAAACAGGCCGGCAAAGACAAGATAATCAGCAGAACATGAAATAAGAGGACAGCAGCTTTTTTGAAAAAAGTTTATATTTCCAACCTGATTGTTGTTGCTGATTCCAGATTAATGTTCATTTTTTTTGATGTTTTACCGGCAATAATCTCCACTTCATAATCTCCTTTAAAACCACTGATTTCTGCTGTCCCGTTTTCATCTGTCATGACAGTTTTTTCGGTCCACCATTTATCATAAATTAAATCAAAGAATACCTCTCCATGGGGGCGAAGATTCCAGTCCCGGTCATAAAAAGCTGCCTCTGGCAGCCAGTGCTGACCGGCCCAGAAGCCCCAGTTTAAGAACATATCAACTGCCGGGTGGCTGAAAACAGCGGTCAGAAAATCCCGCACATAATCAGTTCTCAGTTCAATTTCTTCCCGGTCATCGGTATTTACCTCCATGTCAAATTCAGTAATCATCAGCGGCAGATCAAATTCCGCAAATTTATCCAGGATATCTATTATTTGAGCCGGGGGTGTAATTGAACCGGCCGAAAAATGGCCCATGAATCCTATAGCCTCCAGGGGGGCATTTTCCTTTTGCAGCCAGGTAATATGATCATAATATCCATCAAGTAAGCTATGGGGGTGAGTTAAAATTGCCCCTTCATTTACCGCTCTCCGGGCATCAGGATCCAGTTCTTGAGCCAGATCCCAGAATTCAAGGAGCTGATCCTGTCCTATTGTTTCCGTTACTTCGGTAAACATGAGTGGATGATTGTGCACATCCCAGCCGGTAAGCCTGCCTCTTAGTGCCTGCAGCCGGTCAGTGATGTGTCCTTCAATAAGCTCAATCATTTCTTTTTCTGACATATTTTCATCGGTAAGGGCATGGGCATGATCACCCCAGTATAGGGTATGGCCCCGGGTCTTTATGTTATGTTCATCAAGCCAGTCCAGAGCCCGGTGTACAAATTCGGGCCTGAATCCTGAGCCCCATCGGCCCTCCCAGGCGGGGGGCTTTAGATCATTTTCAAAAACAGCAATATTAAATTTTTCAGCCAGGATCTCCCTGTACCTATCATTATCGGCCCCTGGACGAACAATTTTCTCCGCGACCACCGCTGTACCAAAGGGAAAAGCATGTGTTTTCTGGCTGACATTAATTTCGGCCTCTGAAACAGGTTCCCCTTTAGAATTGACAACTTCAAAGGTGAGCTTTTCTCTGCGGTGCTGGTTAATGAGCTCCCGGGCCTGTTGTCTCCATTCTGCTTCTTCTTCCCGGCCGCTGTAGCCGATCATGCCCCGGGTTCTGGGCAGCCTGGCCGGATCAAAATCCGAACCAAGGTTAATGACCTCCACTCCCCCCACATCAAACTCCTGGGGATAATGGCCGATATGAAACTCCAGCCACCACTGATCAGTTGTTTCCGGCATTTGGGCATAGTAATAAAAAGGGTGCCATTCCCCGCTTAAGGGGACCTGGCGGCCCACCTGTAAAGTTTCAGCCATGTCGGAAGCCCTTTTGATCATCAGGTCGGTAACCGGAGGCTGCTCCCGGTCCCGGGTCCGGAGCCACAGCCGGGCAAAAATCAGGTCTCCCTGCCGGACATATTCTTCTGCATCCCAGCGGGCCTGTGCTCCCCAGGGATCATCGGTGGCCCTTCTGGTGATAACCTGTTTGGCCTCCTCAAAGGGCAGATTTTCTTTTTGGACCTCAAAATGATTAACATCCACCGGCCCTATACTGCTGAACTGTATATCCACACGGTCAATTCTTTGCTCTATTATATTCTGCTGCAGGAGGAAGCTTACCAGATCTTTTTCTTCACTAACCCTCAATTCTCTGCTTGAAAGGTCTTCCTCAGCAACTGCAGTATAAGTCCAGAACAAAAACAAAATTAAAAAAATTAAAAAGATCTTTTTCATAACACCCTGTTTATTACCCATTTTAACACCCCTTTAAATTCAAAGCTGCTTTAATTGGAATTTTTTTGTTATTGTATTGTTATTATAACATAAATAAATCACAAACTCGAAATTTGCCGGGGATATAGGTATCATTTAATTTT
>PWDW01000045.1 GCA_003553225.1 Halanaerobiaceae bacterium | reverse complement strand
ATAATAAAAAAATCCTTTTTATTGCTTTTTCCCCTATTTTTTGATATTATTAATATACTGTAAAAAATATTCTGAATATCTTTGTGAAGATTACAATAATAAGGAGTGAAACTCCTATGTCTTTAAAAAATGAAGAAGGCATGACTTTAGTAATGGTTATAATATTGATAGTGGTTGGTAGTATTCTGGTAACTACATTACTTGCTGCTGTAAGAACTCATATGAATACAGCTGTGCATGAAGAAAGTATGTCCCAGGCTTTTTATGCTGCAGATTCTGGTGTGGAATTAGTTAGAGGTAATAGTAAAGAGATTTTTGAAAAATTTGACGAAGCTGAAGATAATTTCTATCTAGAAGAAAAAAATAACGAGTTAAATTTTCATGATATAAATTCAAAAGATAATATTCCTTGGTTTAATTTTGGTGATGAAGTAAAATTCAGCATAAAAGTTTTAGATAGTGAGGAAATAATTTTTTTATCTAAAGGAAAACATACAATCAATGAAAAAATACTCAAAGAAATAGAATTCAAATTAGTACCAGTTCCTTCCTTTGTTAATACTTTTAATTTAACTGATAGAACAGAAGAATACGATTATGAAGACCATTTTTCTTTACTTGGAGGTAGTTATGAGGATCAAATACATTTAACCTCCTGGCCAGATTTTGATGAAGATGAAAACTTCTGGGAACCTTATTTTGATGAAGAGTTAAATTTTGATGAACATTTTGAAAACGGAGATGATTATACAATTGATGAAGGAATATATGAGGAATATAGACTATATGATAATTCATTAGATATTAATTTACAGGGAACAAACGAAAAAATTCAAGATTCTATCATAATAGTAGATGGGCACATAAATATAAATATGAGTGATAAAGAAGAAATTAAAAATTCCATTATCATTGTGAAAGATTATATTTTAGTTGAAGGAACAGCCACTATTAATGATACTTTATTGCTTATTTATGGTGATGAAATTTATGATCATGGTTCGCATACAGGTTTTCTAACTGATGCAGGTGCTGAAGCCACCATTATTATTTCAGAAGTTTTGCCAAAACCAGGATTTGATGAATTTATTATTACTGAATTAGGAGAAGGCGAAATTGGTGATCTAGCTTTAGAACACTGGCAGCAAAAATAAGCACCTAAACTGTAAGGAGGTCAAAAAATGTGTTTTTTTAAAAAGGAAGAAGGGTTTACCCTCTTAGAAATCATGGTTACTCTGGTACTGGGGGTAATTTTGTTTTTAGCCTTTTCAAGGGTATTCGTTTTTGGTCTCCAAAGTGAAGCATATATAGACAACAAACTTCAGGCAAAAAGTATTGCTAGTGACATTGTTGAATATATAAGACAAAATAGAAATTTGTTAGATAATACTGAAGAAAAAAATGAAATTGAATGGAATGATGTTGAAGAACCATTTGAGGCAGAAATAATTGATAAACCATATAATAGTAATAATCATTTACGAGAAGTTACCATTAAAATTATATGGCAGGAAAGAGGAAATGAGAAAAACTATATTTTATATGCACTCCTTGCAGGTGATTAAAATGAATAAATTAAAAACAATTAAGTCAGCACAAAAAACAAATAAAGGATTTACTTTGGTAGAAATTCTCTTAGCTATTTCAATACTGGGTATTGTTGTTGCTATGTTTACAGGAATAATAATTCATACATTCAATATAGTAGGGCCCAGTTCCCAAAGAATGAGTGCAAAACAAATGGCTGAACTTAATTTAAGACAAATTGCTCGGTATGCAAGAGGTGCAATTGATATTAGTGATATTGAAAATGAAATTATCATTGACAATAATGAAACAGAAAAAGTAATCGAGTTTGATGTAGAAAATAATGTTATTACCAAAAATGGCAGGGTATTAATTCACAATATTGCAGACTTTAATATTGAATCTATTAATTATAATACATATACCATCACCATCAAAAAATGCATATTGGAAAATTGTGATAACTTAGAAGAAAATGATCTTATAGAAAGAAAAACTCAAATACAAATCCGCAATTGATTTAAATACAGCCTTCCCTTTAGATCTGATAAAAAACAAACATGGTTTTCAAGATTCAATTACAGCTTTAATGACTTCCGTTTTATTATTGGAAATATAATCAAAAGCATCCACCACATTTGTAAATTTAAATTGATGAGTGATTAATGGTTTAACCTGAACATTTCCTGCTTCCATTAAATTTATAGCCCGGGAAAAAGCATTGGCATATCTGTTTACTCCCCTTACATCTAATTCTTTTTCCATTAAAGTTTCAATATCATATGAGAACTGCCCGGGATCCGTCCACCCTACATGAATAACTTTTCCTCCTCTGCGGGCAATACCCACAGCTGTTTGGGCCGTTTTGGTGCTGCCCGCTGTCTCAAAAACAATATGTACACCTTCCTGGGCAGTCAATTCCATTATTTTCTCTTCAAGATTGCTTTTTTCTGCGTTTATTGTATGACTGGCCCCCAGATTTTTCGCTAACTGCAGCCGTTCTTCTATTATATCAACTGCATATATCTCTGTAGCTCCAAATGCTTGAGCACTTTGCAGAGTTAATAATCCTATGGGGCCTACTCCCAATACTGCCACCTTCATACCGGCTGTTATTTGAGCTCGGTTACAGGAATGAACCCCCACTGCTGCCGGTTCTACTAATGCTCCCGCTTTATAATCCATACTATCAGCTAAACCAAAAACAAAGTCAGAAGGGACAGCAGCATATTCACTCAGGGTACCGTCCACAGGAGGGGCGGATAAAAATTTAACATCAGGACATAAATTATATTTTCCCGTTTTACAGTATTCACAGCGGCGGCAGGAAATGCCTGGTTCAATTACCACCCGATCATTAACTGAAAATTTCGTTACTTCCCTGCCTGTTTCTACAATTTTCCCGGCAGACTCATGACCGGGTACATATGGTTCTGTTACTTTAAAAGGACCCAGTTCTCCTTTTTCATAAAAATGTATATCAGAACCACAGATACCATTAGCTTTGATTTTTACTAAAACTTCATCAGCATTAATTTCCGGTTTTGGTATTTCTTCAAATCTTAAATCTCTTTGCTGATGGAGTACAGCTACCCGCATACTGTTTTTCACTTTTTTAACCTCCGTAAGTTTATTTAGTCCTTATATACCTGCTTATTATTAGAATTTAATACTTTTCTCCTTCTGTTTTTGTGTTTATTTATTCACAGTTTATCATCCTTATGATGTAAATGAAAGATTTTTGTTTTTTCTAGTAAAATATTAATTGTTTTCACCAATAACTTTCTTGGTCTGATAAAAAATCATAAAAACAAAATTATAGTTATCTTGTTTGACTTTGACTGACTTTGATGTTATAATAATTGCACATAATTAATATAACCACTTCAGGAGGTGGATAAGATGTTTCAATTAGCTCCTTTTCGCAGAAGAAGACAAAATAACCAGCCACAGGAGAATGAAGACATTTTTGATTCTTTGGCTGCCCATCTGTTCAGTGACCAGGTAGATACAGCTGATATAGGTTTCAATGCTGACATTAAAGAAGATGAAAAAAATTACTATATTATAGCTGAACTGCCCGGATTTAATAATGATGAAATTAACCTGGAATTAAAAGAAGACCATTTAATCATTTCCACTGACCCGGGAACAATCCAGGAAACTGAAAAAGAAAATTATATAAGAAAAGAAAGACAAACCGGTACCTGCCAGCGTACCTTCAAGATAGATAATGTTAAAAGAAATGACATTTCAGCTGAATATGAAGATGGGCTTCTGGAAGTACAGCTGCCCAAAAATAGAAAAGCTGAAACTACAGGACACAGAGTCATAGACATTAAATAAGCCGGACCTTAAATAATTAAATAAACTAATTACATTAAGGTCCTCTTCCCGAGGTAGGCATCAATATTTCCTGAATGGGAGAGGACCTTTTAAATTATTAATTGCTTTCTTTCACCATATAAATATGTGATAAAATCAAACAGGAAATCGCAACCAATATAATTAAAATAGCTCATTGTCTGGATATAGAAAGTATAGCAGAAGAGGTAGAAAACAAAGAAAAATTTTTATTTCTGACCGACATTAACTGTCATTATATTCAGGGCTTTTATATCTCGGCTCCTAAATCTATAGAGGATTTATTAGAAGGGCCTAATAAGCATAATTATATTATTAATCATAATTCCACCCAGGAATCCAGTTCAGGTGGCTGATCGGGATTAACTCCCCTCTGGACTGCCTTATAATAAGCAATTACCTGGGGTACATAGATAAAGGGAATGCCCATAACTCCATAATTTTCATATTCCGGTACCTGAATGTGATAATCCGAATTTATTACCTCCTGCTTTGATGCTCCCACACTGCAGACCACCGCTTCTCGGTTCTGCAGATCACCAATCAAATCATTCTGCAGTGATAGTTCAAAGGGCGCAACAGCCATTATTACCAGAGTTTGCTCATCCACCAAAACCATCGGACCATGCCGTACATCAAGTATATGATGATAATTCGAAGCAATACGCGGTATCTCCTTGAAAGCTATAGCCGCCTCATCGGCAATACCCTCCAGCTCCGAGTCACCAAGAACCACCACTTTTTCCCATTCTACTTTTTCGGCAATACGCTTAAGTTTTTCTCTGTTTTCATCCATATACACTGCTTCTTTTTGAACAGCGGTTTCAAGCTCCTCTAACATTCTTTTTTGACCACCTATCACCCCTATGATAAACAGCTGAATCATATACAGATTGGTTACGGTCCGAGTCTGACAGACACTCTCATCATATATCCAGGGAAAAGTTAATTTCAGATCAGCCAGTGCCGATATATCGGATTCTTCAGCAGCAGTAACCGCCACACAGGGTACATCAAATTCTCTTTTGGCCTGCTTTACGGCCCGGACCACTTCACTTGTGTTTCCGGAACGGGAAGGAGCGATTAATATGGTATTGGAAAGATATTTTTCGTAATGAGAGAAATTCATCATCAGATCTCCGGCGGCCAGGGAATGAGCATTAAAATCAGTATACATGTTAGCAGAAATAGCAGCTGAGCGGCACAAACTGTATGAAGAACCGGCTCCCATAAAAGTTAAACTCGCTGCTTTATTATTTGCGAAAAAATTTTTTATTTGTTTTTGATGTTCTAAAAGTGCTTTATAACTCTGAACAAGGGCCTTATCCTGACTGAATATTTCCTTTTTTGTTAGATGAATCGGCAAAACCCCCTTTAGTTAATAAATTTTTTCTGTTCTTCTTTTTGTAATTTATTTTTTATTGGCTGCAGTTTCTGACTGTCAGCAGTGAACTCACTATCTAACTGTAAAGCATAAAAAGCAGCTCCCGCTGCCGGGCTAAGCTCGGGTTTTTTGAGAATCATCTTGTGGCTGTGTAAATATTTTCTTAAAGGATCGAGAATATAATCACCGGCCTTAAATACTCCACCTGAATAAGAAACTACTACTTCATCTACCCCGGTAAAATTCAACTTGCCTCTCAGAGCTTCTGCAGTCAGACTGTGTTCATAGGCTGCTTTATCAAACAGCTCAAATGCTTTTTTGTCTCCCCGGTCGGCCGCCCTGTCTAAAAGGACTGCCAGTCGGGCGATTTTAGACCTTTTCAGCTCCAGATCATCATGAACTACAGTAATAAAATCAAAATCATCATCTAAATTAAACTCCGTACATACTATGTCATATAAAGGTGTTTTTTCCAGCCTACCATCTGCCTGTTTGGTAAAATTTGAAATTAATTTTTTACCCAGCCAGTAACCTGAACCTTCATCACCACAGAAGTAGCCCCAGCCGCTGGCCCGGGCAGAATTTCCTTCCGGGTCCCGGCCAAATCCTATGGCTCCGGTTCCGGCCACAATATTAATTCCCGGCCGGCAGGCCAGAGAGCCGGCCCAGGCGGCTTCCACATCATTTCCACACTGGAAGCCGCTGCTTAAAAGAGAAGAAATTATATCATTCAATACCGGAATATCCGCTTTATATTCACCGTAACAGGGAATTCCCAGAAAAGTAAAACATATATCTTTCACTTTAAGGCCGGCTGTCTTGGTAACTTCCTGTAGACCCTCTCTAATAACTTTTTCAAACTGTTCCAGGCCAATTTCTTTATAATGGCAGGTCCCGGTCCGGAAAAAAGATAATAGCTCACCACTCTCTTTAATCAGCATAAAATCTGTTTTTGTGCCCCCACCATCTACACCTAAATAATACATCACTAACTCCTTTCCGGCCGGTAAATAAAATAATATCTATGATCTGAAAAACATTTATCATAAATCTTCATTTACAGTCCAGCGGCCGGGAACATGATTTTGATTGCTTATCTATAATACAGATTATTCAAATTCCCGGGGATGCCTTTTTTTAAGCTCCGGAAGGGCATCTTCTCTTCCTGTTTCCTTTAAAAATTCAACATACTGGGCTAAATTGCCCCGGGCATGAAAAGGACCTCCCTCCTTTAGTACAGTCCGCATGGGATCCCCTTCTGTCTTATAGGGCATGGTCTCCATCATCTCATCATGCCAGTCCAGATAATAATCCAGTGCTTCACGGCATACTTCAGGTCTCTGTTGTGCTAAATTATTTTGCTCATGAGGATCTTCCTGCAGATTAAAAAGCATCTCTTCGGGAAAAAGATGATAACCATCATGATATGTTCTCATATACAGCCAGGGCCCAAAACGCACACTGCGCTGACAGACATGGGCACACTGACTTAATATCAGTTTTTCCTGTCCGGCTTCAGCTCCTTTTTGCAGTACTGGAGCATAACTTGTTCCATCCCAGAAATCTTTAGGCTCTCCATCCATCAGTTCAGCCAGGGTGGGCAGTAAATCCAAATTATAATGCAGACCGGCATCTACCTTACCCTGTTTTAGACCCGGCCAGCGGATAATCATCGGTATTCGGCAGGTGGCATGATCAGCTGTTCCGTGTTCACCATATATACCCAGCTCACCCATATTTTCACCATGATCAGCAGTAATAATAATAATTAAATCTTCCATATGTCCCTGTTCTCTGAGAGCGGCAAATAATCTTCCAATATGCTGATCCATATATGAAATTCCACAATCATAACCATCAATCATTTTTCTCATATCCTGCATATCCTCTATCTCACCGGGATATCGGGGAAATTCCGGATTAGTCTGATTATCATACATAGCAATCTCATGTGGTTTATGAGGACCCACAAGTTTCCTGTGCTCTTTTAGGACTTCTTCATTCAGCCATTCGGGCAGGGGCTCATCCGCAAAGGGATTACCAAATTCATCCGGAGCCCGATAAGGTGTATGTGGATCCCAGTAATTAACATGCAGCAGCCAGTCATCTTCAGGAGCACTGTCTTCTATCCAGTTCAGCACCCGGGGAGTTATGTCTTCGGCAGATTCCAAACCATTTTGTCCGGTATTATGTATTTCATTAAAACCGGCATAAAAGAACCAGGCCCCATGTCTTTCGGCAAAAGGACTAAAGGATACAGTATCTAAGCCCCGGGAACGAAGAAATCCGGGCAGGGAAGCAGACGATAATCGACTCTGAAAACCACGCTCTGTTCCTTCTTTCCTCAGCTCAGCATTGGTTCCTCCGTGATTTATGACTCCCGTGTGAATACCAAACTGACCCGTGGTCAGAGCAGCACGAGAGGGCAGACACGGAGCATCAGAGCAGTAGTAATTATCGAATCTAACACCCTGTTCCGCAATACTGTCAATATTTGGAGAAGTGTTCCGGTGATAACCATAACAGCCCAGATGATCGGGGCGTAGAGTATCCAGAAAAAGTATT
>PWDW01000087.1 GCA_003553225.1 Halanaerobiaceae bacterium | reverse complement strand
TTCCGCGCAGGCCCATATGTCCGTTGCCCAGGCTCATAATGCTCTCGGCAAAGCGATTTTTAGCCGGTGAAAAACCCTCTTCAATGATGCTCCATTCATCGACCTTAAAATAATTATGGTAATCCTCCTGATTCAGCTCCATTTCAGTCATAATGCATAACACCTTCCTGTAAAAAATTTATTTTCCCTTTTTAGCATCTCTCTTCCGCCGCCAATCAAACTTTTTTCGGGCAAGTCTATCTACTTTGCTGATGAACTTCTCCCGGCTGTAGCCGCTTTCATAAGCCGGCCAGAATTTATTTAAGAAAACTTCGTCCCATACTCTTCTATAATTTATATAGTTTTTATAGAACTGATTCAAAAATTTCCCCTTGAATCTGGCCAGCGCATGCACTTTTGCCACCTCCGGCACCAGGGGAATATAGAATATATCGTCGAGATCCACCAGAACGACCTCCGGGGAATTTTGCCAGTTTTTGAGCAGAAAGTTGGAAGGACCCGGATCCTTATGGATTATATTATTGTTTAAAAGCCTGGCCCATATAATCCCAAACTGGTCGACAATTTTATAATAATCCTGTGTCGACAGTTCTGCCGACCGGTTTTGAGCAAGTATACTCTCACAATCCCTGCTGTTTTCCACACCTTTAGAAACAAATACGCTCCGATAACTAAAATTGGACTCTTTTTTGACTGCCGATAGAACAGGCTCTATAACTGGTATCTCACATTCCAGAAGTCTACTGCACAGCTGCATCTGTGAAAGCCCTTCAGAGCTAAACACAAATTCCTTAAACTTATATAGGTTTCTTTCATAGGAGTATTTTTTAAAGTATATTTCTCCCTGCTCTTCTGTCTTCATTTTATATACGGCAATATTTTTGTGAGAGGAAGAGTCAAACTTTTCCAGTGATCCGTCATGCATTATTGCTGAATCATCCTGCAGAATTTTTTGCGCCCTATCTATGATTATATTTGAAGGTCTGGAAGAAACCTTCAAATAGTGCAAATCCATATTTTCGCTCAGGTCTTCACTTATTAATGTCATAAATCTTCCTCCAAAACATCATCAATTAGTTTTGCATTTCTGTTGAGACGGGCTCTTCTTTCTCCTGCAAACAATAGGAAAAACCGGCCAGTAAAAACATGGCTATGGCCGCTGTGCTCCTGTTATGAATGGAGAGATGAGTGAGTGTATGTACATAAAAGCTGATAATCACTGTTAAAAAAGCAATTATATAAGCTTCTTCAAAGCTATCGCTTCAAAAGAATTTCTCATAGGCCTTTTTCATTTGTGAGAACAGATATATTGTAAAAGCAGTGGTATAAATCAACCCCATGATACCTAACTCCACATTAAATGATTATTGATCGTTCAAATACGCTGGACGAAAATATTCTTAACAGGATCAATACCCGCCTGAAAAAAATTAGATCAATCCGACTGATCCGCATTATCCTTTTCTTCTCTCAATTGTAAAGCCTGGAGAGCCAGGCCCAGACCAACCAGAGCCCAAAAATAATTGCGGGTCTGGGCTTCTGTGATATTTGTTTCAAATAATCCGGCTATCAAAAATCCTGTTATTGACAGGAAAATCCCCAGGTATAATGCCCGATCTTTATTATTTATCTGCTCCTTTTTGTAAGCACTATAAAAATTAACTAACAATAGATAATTTAAATATATGAAAATTGCCGCAGCAATCAATCCCATCTCAGTAGCAAAGAAAAGATAGTTATTGTGAGCACTGGTTCGAGTGTCTCTATTCTCGTAAGTATAATTAGAATACTCCTTTGTAAAATTATCAAATCCAACTCCACGCAGAAGATTGTCCCTGGTCATATCCACTGAAGCACGCCATATATCCATACGAGAATGTTCGGTAAAATCTGCAAAAATACTTTTAAATCTATTCTGGAAGGTCACAGGTAAAGAAGTATAAAATATTAACATGCCTATTAAAAGCAGCGGAAGGAATTTAGGCTTTTTTATAATTACAAATAAGATCAAAATTATCAGAAGAGCCAGATAAGCACCCCTTGTCAAAGAAAAAGTGATGGCCAGAATATTAAAAACTATCGCTATCCCTATGATAACATTAATAGTTTTTCTATTCCATTTTTTAAATAAAAAGGGAAGTAATAATGCCACACCCATAACAGAGACATTGCCTGACGTTATGGAAAACCGCGCCAATCCTTCCGCTCTTCTCATATTCTCTATCAGAAATTGATGATTTGCCACTACAGCAGAGACAGTGAGAACGAAAGAAGAAATACCTATCACTCTATAGATTATCTTTCTGCTCTCAACTTGATTTATAATCGCCATAGGGAAAATTATACTATAAAATGTGCCGGATCCCAGTGCTGTCCAGAATTCATTCCGTGAGAACATCATAAACAGTAAAATGCCTAAAAAAGGCCAGTATTTAATCTGTTTATTGGAATTAAATATATGTTCTCCCCCTGAAGATAACTCTATCAGCCAGGAAAGAATAACAAATCCTACACCAAAGCTGATCAATGAACGGGATGAATGAGAGCCTATTGCATATATATAAAGCCCGAAAATGGCCAGATATTTCCCCCACAATTCTTTAGTGGGGATATTTGTAAAGGGCCAGATTTTTCTGCTCAACAATATAAAGACCTCCAGATATTACAGGATTGACTGAGAGCGATATTTCAGAATATATTTTTTAGGTGTTCTGACTTTCCCATTTTTTTGCATATTTCAGGAACGAATAATAGGACAGCATCATAGATAGTATTAAACCCTCTTTCCCGGAAAGAAAACCCCGCTGCAATACAAATTTTTTAATGAATTCCAGTATAGGCCTCAAAAAAACCAGGATTATTGGCATCCCCTCATCCTCCTGACCTGCCAGTTCGGTATAATGATTCATTTTTTCGGCAAATTCCCCCAGACTTTCATATGTTCTATGTATCAGGGGGTTTTCCAGCTTGCCTGCTTCACCAGCAAAATCCAGCTTTTCATGAACCAGATTTTGGTAACGATGATGCGGTCTATTTAAAAATAATCTCACCGTATAGTCAGGATACCAACCACAGTGTTTAATCCATTTGCCCAGGAAATAGCTTTTCCTGGGAATTTTATATACCTCGCTATTATATTTCTTTTGAGAGATAATATCCCTGATCTCTTTCTGCAGTTCATCTGTTATCCTCTCGTCAGCATCTAATATTAGAACCCATTCGCTCTCGAGTTTTTCCAGGCCAAAATTCCTCTGGGTGGAGAAATTATCAAATTCACGTTTAAATATTTTATTGGTATACTGCTCACATATTTCAACGGTCATATCCTCGCTGTAAGAATCAATCACGACTATTTCATCAACCCAGTCGATAGATTCAAGGCAGGGTTCAATCATATCCTCCTCATTATAGGTCAAAACTAAAGCCCCTATATCCAATTTTGTCCACTCCCCTTATTAATAATATCCGCGCAGATATATACTTATACTTAAACCCTGCTCAAAACCCCTTTTAGCTTTTCGCGAAGTGATTTTCTGCCTCTGTGCCTGTTCAGGTATTTTTTCATAAATCTCTCCAGTTCATTCCTGTTTGTCAGATCATAACTTTTCAAAAAGATATCCCTTATTTTAGGAGACATGCGCAGACGGTATAAATCCCTGGCCCTCTTTTTTATATTCATATCATCACAGCAATAAGCTCTATTAAAATCCAAAAAGTATATATCATAACCTGAATCCTGTTCACTGTTTGCATGGAAGTGAACATTGTTGGGATGCAGATCCCCATAGAATATGTTGTTATCGTGAATTATTTTTATGGAGTTGGCAAATTCAATGAGCAGTTTTCTGCGCAGTTCTTCGGGAAAATCCTCCTCATAAACATCCCACAGCTTAAATGAAAAATCTTTATGCTGGCAGATATAAAATGAATTGATCAATTTATTAAGATGACCCCTTTTCTCCACTGCATAAAAAGGAAGGGGGATTTTAATGCCCAAACTTTGCAGTTTTAGAGCAGTGCTCAAAGATCTTACAGCTCTTGATGAGATCAGTCTAAATCTTATATTATCATATAGACCGTGCTGGCCGAATTTTTTTATCACAACACTTCTCTTATGCTCATTAAAATCCGCGAGCCCTTTCAGAGTGTTGCGAGAATTACTCTCTATAACATTCTCATTCTCCGAAAAATTTTCCAGCACCTCAATTATAGACCAGTACTCTGTATTTTGGTTTCTATCATCGGAGTAAAATAAATATTCCAGGCCCCGCTTATCTTTCTTCTTCTCAATAACTTCAACATTATCTGGCTGCTTTAACTGATATTTCAATTTGTCTGATAACGACATCAGCTATCTATCCCCTTTTTTAAAAAAAGTGCCCGTAAATAAATCCTGCAAACCTTCCATAACATCCCCAACATCCAGGTCCTGCATACAGTCATGATGACCCAGGGGACACTTATTTTCATCACAGCCCAGACAATCTAAATTTTCGTTCCTGATGATGTTTTTATCCCGGCAGTAAGGACCATAGATTTCGGGTGATGTGGGTCCCATAATTGCTGCCACCTTTGTTTCTGCAGCTGCAGCCAGGTGCATAGGCCCGGTATCAGCCCCCAGAAAAAAATCTGCTTTCTTCAATAAACCATATAACTCCATGAGGTCTATCCTGCCTGCTGCATTATACATTTCTCCCATATATTTATGGGGAGAAAATGAAGAAAATACCTTCTCAAGTCTGCCGCGATCTTCCTCACTCCCGCTGACAACAATGTTAAATCCATAACCCAACAGCTCAGCTATGAGGAGCCTGTAGCGCTCCAGCAGCCAGTTCTTGCTGGGCCAGGAGGAAACAGGGTGAACCACCCCCAATAATTTTCTCTGCTCTCCTTTAATAATTAATTCATTGAGGGGATTGGGCAGATCATTCTCCCAGCCCTCTTTCAATTGCAGACCATATTCTATCTCCTCTTTTTCCGGCAGTTCACACCCCAGCACCGAGGCTATATACTTTAAATTTGTGGTGATTCTGTGGTCACTTTCTTCTTCAGAATCAGCACCAAATTTGTGCAGACGCCTGTTGTAAAATAAACAGCTGCCTTCCCGTGCATCTTCAGGCCCCCAGCTTATATCTGCCCCGGAAAAATGCACTGGTATTGCACTTTTTAGAAGGCCGTGCACATCTAAAGCCAGATCATAATCAGCTTCTGATAAATTCTTTAAATAACCCCATAAATTTTTAATTCTCTGCGGCCAGTTTAGTGCTGACTCACCTCTCCATCTCTCCCGGGGGAGCACTTCAACCCTGTCAGCATGTATATTATTTTTTATTAGTGGAGCAGCCAGGGGCTCCACCAGCCAGTGCAGCTCATATTGCGGCCGTTTCCGGGCCAGAAGTGAAAATGCAGGCAGGGTGTGAATGACATCCCCCAGGGCACTCAAACGCACAAATAATAGGCGGCGAAGTTTTCGGGCCAGAGGCAGCAGCTCAAACAGCTCACATATCTGATTTCTGGCTCTAATGCTCTCTTCGGCCAGCCTTACCCGGGGAGATTCTTCTTCTATAGAAACGATCCCACCTTTTCCCAGACCCTTCAAGGAAGACGCTAATAAATTCTCCAGTTCCTCCCTATCCCCCGCCACAAGCACATATTTATCATCCCTGAAGCCGACCAGATCCGACTCGATTTCGTAGATAGAAGGTCCCATGATCACAGGTGTATCACAGGCCAAAGGTTCAATGAAATTATGCCCCCCTACCTCTGCTATAGTACCACCTATGAAGGCTAAATCCGCTTTCCGGTAAGCGGTTAAAAGCTCACCGATGGTGTCCAGCAGAAAGACATCTGTTTCAGGTTCTACAAAATTCACATCACTGCTGCGCTGCTGCCATTTTAAATTTTTACCATCCAGCAGCTTAACAATTTCATCTCTTCTCTCCACGTGCCTGGGGGCTATTATCAAAAGAAAATCTTCCGGCAGATCTCCTGTTTTCCTCAATTTGGTGAATAAATCTAACAGAAATTCTTCCTCAGGACTATGAGTGCTGCCGGCAGTAAAAACGGTTCTCCCGGCTGCCAGCTGAAAATTGTCGGTATCATTTTCAGCCTCACTCAAAGCTCCCGCAAACTTAATATTTCCTCCCAGCTCAACCTTGGAAGAAGGGGCACCCAGCTCCTCTATCCTTTTACAGTCCCTCTCATTTTGCATATAAAACCTTGAGATGAGTTTTATAAAGGGTGATAGGAAAAATTTGATTTTCCTGTAGCCAGCATAACTATCATCACTTATCCTTCCGTTGAAGATGGCAACATTCGCTCCCCTTCGCACTGTCTCAGTTATTAAAGCCGGCCAGAGTTCTGTTTCCATGAGCAAAAGTAAATCAGGCTGAAGTCTGCGTAGATAGAAATAGAGAATAGGAGGGAAATCCACAGGTATAAAGGAGACTTGATCTGCATTTTCCAGCTGACTGCGTGCTACTTCTCTGCCAGCAGAAGTCATAGTCGTCACGAGAAAATAATAGCTCTCTTCCCGGGAAGCTTTGAGTTCTCGCATAACCTCACCGGCAGCTTTTACCTCACCGACTGAAGCACCATGAAGCCAAATAACCTGACTTCTCTTTAACTTTTCAATGTCAGTAAATCGTCCCAGACCCAGCCTCTCCCGGGCCTCAATACTCCGCGACTTGAACAGAAGAAATATAAAATAAGGTGAAACAATAACTGTGATTATAAGTGTTAAAATTGAGTATATAAAATAAAATAATTTCTTCATATATCATCAGCCTCTCACTCGGTAACTGTCTGCTGTTCTAGCTCAATTCAGTCAAGCTTCCAGCGTCTGTGCATCCACATCCATTGTTCGGGATTATCTCTTATGGCAATCTCAGTAGTCTTAACCAGATCTTTCAACCACTTCTTTTCCTCAGCCTCTTCAAGTTCACGGGGAATGTCAACCTCAGGCTTTATATCAAGTGTATAACTTGCAAAATCCATCCTGTGAGAATATACAGGCAGAACAGGAACCCCATAACGAGAAGCCATATGGACTGCGCCTCTGTGAACACTGGCTTTACGGCCCATAAATTTCAGGGGAAGTCCTGAGGATGCATGCTGATCCCCAATTATGATCAGCAGTTCACCATTTTTCAGAACTCTGATTGATTCTCTTACACCCTTCTTGCGATCAACAAGCCTGACACCCTGACGCCGTCTCAAATTGTTTATGCGCGAATTAAGGGCCGCATTTTTTTGAGTCCGGGCAATAGCAGTGACAGGATAACCAAGTTCAGCCATAACTCCTCCCAGCCATTCCCAGTTTCCCAGGTGTGCTGTATAAATTATAACACCATTTCCCCGGGAAAAAGCCCTCTCCAGATATTCCCGCCCTTCAATTTTGTGATGTTTACTCAGCTCTCCCTGTCTGCTTTTGAGCAGCATGAATTCCACTGCCACCTGCCCAAAGTGGCGATAGCAATTGCGCAGCAGCCTGGGGGAGAAATCAATACCGGAGGCCCTTTGCATATTTTTTCGAGCTGTTTTCTTTCTTATGCCCAAAATATATATTAACTCTCCCAATCTCTTGCCCAAAAAGCCAGAAATTTTTAGGGGAAGAAGATTGAAAAGCCTACAAAAAAAATCGAAAGCAATAGCCGATATCACCAGATTCTGGCCCGCAGCAGATCCTGAAAGTTGACCATGCCCGCGGGACATCCCTCCTCATCTATAATGGGTAGATGGTTGATCTCCCTGTTTTCCATGAGTTTAAGAGCCTCCGCGGCCAGCATATCGGGCGAAACAGAGATGGGCTCAGCTGTCATAACCTCTGTCACCTTTTCATCGAGCAGAT
>PWDW01000033.1 GCA_003553225.1 Halanaerobiaceae bacterium | reverse complement strand
TAAGGACAAAAAATTTTCCGGCTGCTTATACCTCTAAGCCGGAAAAGTGGACCGCTCTCTTTACGGACCATTTTTATGCGACGCTTCTTATATTAACATCTATATTTCTCACTGTCAAGACTTTTTTTCGGTTTTTTCTATTTTTTCCTTAACTTTTTCTTCAACTTCTTCTTCAGAAGCGATTTTAGCCAGGGAGACTACTTGATCATCCTCAGTAAGATCCATTACTTTTACACCCATGGTATTCCTGCCGGTTCTTGATATCTCAGCCACCCTGGTCCTTATAACCTTACCATTTTCACTGATCAATATTAAATCTCCTTCTTTTTGAACCACTTTTATATCAGCAACTTTTCCATTTTTCTCGGTGGTATTTACCGTGATTATACCTTTACCACCCCTGTTTTGCAGCCGGTATTCAGCAAGTGCAGTTTTTTTACCATATCCTTTTTCTGTAACCACCAGAAGGTCATTCCCTTCCGCACTAATTCCCATACCAACAACATAATCATTTTCCGAAAGCCGGATCCCTTTGACCCCCTGAGCAGTTCTGCCCACAGAACGCACATCTTTTTCACTAAAATGTATGGCCTGACCTTCATGTGTGGTCAGAACAATATTTTGCTCACCTTCGGTCAGTTTTACATCAATTAACTGATCACCCTCTTTTAAGCTGATACCAATCAAACCGGTATAATTTGATTCATACTTTTTGAGAGGTGTTTTTTTGATTAAACCCCTGCGGGTGGCCATTACCAGATACTGTTCTGTGACAAATTTTCTAATGGGTATTACCGCATTGATGTTTTCATTATCTTCCAGATTCAAAAGATTAACAATCGCTGTACCTCTGGCCTGGCGTCCGGCTTCGGGTATTTGATAACCCTTCAATCTATACACCCTACCTTTATTGGTAAAAAAGAGGAAAAAGTGGTGAGTTGAAGTACAGTATATATCTTTTACAAAATCTTCTTCTTTGGTTTTGATACCAATTATTCCCTTACCACCACGGTGCTGGCTGCTGTAGATATCCAGCGGCATTCGTTTTATATAACCCTGGTTGGTGAGGGTCACCACAATTTGTTCTTCTTCAATCAGATCCTCGATAGCCAGATCAGTCTCCTGATTAACTATATCCGTTCTTCGCTCATCAGAATATCTTTCCTTTACTTTTTGAATTTCTTCTTTGATTATACCAAGCAGTTTCTTTTCATCGGAAAGTACTTCTTTATAATACTCTATTTTCCCCTTAAGCTCTTCATATTCCTCTTCAATTTTTTCTCTTTCAAGTCCGGTAAGACTCTGCAGCCTCATTCTTAATATCGCGTTGGCCTGCTTTTCAGTTAAATTATATGTCTTTATTAGCTTCTGGCGGGCAGTGTCAACATCATCAGCTTCTTTTATGAGCTCAACAATATCATCAATATTTTCTAAAGCAATCAGATATCCTTCTAAAATATGAGCTCGGGCTTCAGCCCGGTCTAATTCATATTTGGTCCTCCGGGTCACAACTTCTTTTTGATGTTCAAGATAATGTTTTAGAATCTCTTTGAGATTTAGAATTTCCGGTTCATCATCAACAAGGGCCAGCATAATAACACTGAAAGTAACCTGAAGCTGGGTCAATTTGAAAAGCTGATTAAGAGTTACCCGGGGGGTGGCACTATTTTTTAATTCAATAACTATTCTCATACCCTGTCTCCCCGATTCATCTCTTAAATCTCTAATACCCTCAATTCTATCTTCTTCCACAAGATCAGCAATTTTTTCAATCAGCCTTGACTTATTAACCTGATATGGTATTTCATCAACAATTATACGTGATTTTTCTTCTTCAATACGGGTTTTTGCTCTAACTTTTATTTTCCCTCTGCCGGATTTATAAGCATCATACAGACTGCTTTTACCCATAATAATACCACCGGTGGGAAAATCAGGGCCTTTAATAACTTTCATTAAATCAATAATATCAATTCCTGGATCTTCTATTAGTTTAATTACCCCTTCTATTACCTCCCCTATATTATGAGGGGGGATACTGGTCGACATACCCACTGCAATACCCGAACTGCCATTTATTAACAAATTGGGTACCCTGGCGGGCAGGACTTCCGGTTCTTCCAGTGAATCATCAAAATTGGAGGTAAAATCCACCGTATCTTTGTTGATATCCCGGAGCAGCTCCTGAGTAATACTGGCCATTCTGGCTTCTGTATAACGCATTGCTGCCGCAGAATCGCCATCAATAGAACCAAAATTTCCATGACCATCAATCAGAGGATAACGATAAGAAAATAACTGGGCCATGCGCACCATAGTATCGTATACAGCCCGGTCACCATGAGGATGATACTTACCCAGAACTTCACCCACAATCCGGGCTGACTTTTTGTGTGATTTACCCGGAGTAATTCCCAGATCATAAAGAGCATAAAGTATTCTCCGGTGTACAGGTTTTAGGCCATCCCGGACATCGGGCAGAGCCCGCCCCACAATAACACTCATAGCATAATCAATATAGGCATCTTCCATTTCATCATTAATATTAACTTCCTTAATTTTTCCGTCTTCAGTACTTTTATTCATTTTATCCCCTCACTATACATCAAGATTATTCACTTCCCGGGCATGATTCTGAATAAATTCTCGTCGGGGTTTTACTTTATCTCCCATTAAGGTGGTGAAAGTCTCATCCGCCCTTATAGCATCTTCAATGTGTACCTCCAGCAAAATTCTCTGGTCCGGATTCATGGTGGTCTGCCAGAGCTGATCGGGATTCATTTCCCCCAGACCTTTATACCTCTGAAGGCTGAATCCACTGCTGCCATATTCTTCAATATATTCTTCCAGAGCTCGTTCATTGTATAAATAATCCTCCTGGCGTCCTTTTTTCACCTTGTATAATGGAGGTTGAGCAATATATATATAATTATTTTCAATTAATGGCTGCATATAACGGTAAAAGAAAGTTAACAGCAGGGTCCGGATATGAGCCCCATCCACATCAGCATCAGTCATAATAATAATTTTACCATACCGGGCATCATCAATATTGAAATCATCTGCAACACCGGTCCCAATTGCTGTAATTAAAGACCGAATTTCATTATTATTTAAAATTCTGTCCAGGCGAGCTTTTTCGACATTCAAAATTTTACCGCGCAGCGGAAGTATTGCCTGAAAATTTCGGTCTCTCCCCTGTTTGGCCGACCCTCCCGCTGAATCACCCTCAACAATATACAGCTCAGTATTTTCAGTATCACGAGAAGAACAGTCAGCCAGTTTTCCCGGAAGGGCCGTACTGAACAGAGCATTTTTGCGCCTGGTCAGATCCCGGGCTTTTTGAGCTGCCTGGCGGGCCCGGGCCGCTTCTTTGGCTTTATTAACAATGATTTCACCCACCTGAGGATTTTCCTCCAGCCAGGTTTTTAATTCCTGGGAAACGGTTGAATCCACAAAACCTCTGATTTCACTGTTTCCCAGTTTAGTCTTGGTCTGTCCTTCAAACTGAGGTTCTTTAAGTTTAAGGTTAACAACCGCGGTAATTCCTTCCCGAATGTCTTCACCTTTCAGATTATCTTCATTTTCCTTTAGGATATCCTTATCCCGGGCATAGTCATTAACCGTTCTGGTAAGGGCACTTTTAAAACCACTAAGATGAGTGCCTCCCTCACGGGTATTTATATTGTTGGCAAAGGTAAAAATCCTGCTGTTAAAACCATCATGATACTGAATTGCAATTTCAATTTCCCGGTCTCCATCCTTATTTTCAAAGTAAACTGGTTCCGGGTAAAGTGGATTTTGATTTTTATTTAAATATTTTACAAAAGAAATAATCCCACCTTCATAACAATATTCTTCCCGTTTAGTATCCTCTTCTCTGCGGTCTTCTATTTCAATACTTATTCCTCTATTCAAAAAAGCAAGTTCTTTCAAACGCTGGTTTAATTTATTATAATCAAAGTTTATCTCTTCAAATATTTTATCATCCGGTCGAAAAGTTATTTTAGTACCGGTAGATATATTTTCTCTCTGGTCAATTATCTTTAAATTATGAGCCGGTATACCTCTTTCATACCTCTGCCGGTATATTTTACCATCTTCCCAGGCAATTTCTATTTCTAACCATTCAGAAAGGGCATTAACCACTGAGGCACCAACCCCATGCAGGCCCCCGGAAACCTGATATCCTTTACCCCCAAATTTTCCTCCCGCATGCAGCTGAGTCATAACAACTTCTACGGTGGGTTTATCAATTTTGCTGTGTATTTCTACCGGTATTCCGCGGCCATTATCCTTAACAGAAACAATGTTTTGTGATTCTATAATAACCTGAATCCGGTCACAAAAACCCTCCATTGCTTCATCAATACTGTTATCCACCAGCTCATAAACCAGATGATGAAGACCTTCCTGACTGGTTGAACCGATATACATACCCGGTCTTTTTCTTACTGCTTCCAGACCTTCCAGTACCTGTATATCTTCTGCCTGATAATTCGTATTTTTTTCAAATTCCATTATATAAGTCCCCCATTTAAGATAAATCATATAATAATCTTATAATATATTTTATATTTTTTGGTTATATTTTAGATTTAATTATATGGGTAAATAACACTATTTGATGTCTGGCTTTTCATGTCTGTCTTTTGTCTGTCCTGTAACTTCAATAACTGTTTTCATGCTTACCATACTTATCATGTGGCTCCAAAAACTGTTCTCATATTTGAAAAAATCATTTTTCTGCTAAATTTCTTTGAAGTCTTTTCCTTAATGTTTTGGAAGAAATAATAGAGTAATAAACTTTTTCTTCGGTTAAAACAAAAGAACGGGGATTACCTGAACTGTAATCTACAACAAACCCCTCTTTACGAGAAGTTTCAAAAAAATTTTCGGTTATGGTTGAGTCAAGACTTGATTCCATATCTCCGATCATAACAATTCTTTCCGTTTTAAGCATATGCCCTCTGCCCAGGTGTAAAAACATGTTTAGCCCTTCCCCTCCTGCTGTTTATTTTCTGGTGATGAATGAAGTGAAAAATTACCCTCCTGTACCCTGAAAATTTTTACTTCCTTTTCTTTTTTTAAGATGTCAATATATTCATCTTCAGTACTGGTAATAAAAGTCTGTATCCGACCGCGAATTAGGTTTATCAGCAATTTTTTCCGTTCCCGATCCAGTTCAGAAAAAACGTCATCCAGAAGCAATACCGGATACTCACCTATCTCAGATTTCATAAATTCCAGTTCAGCCATTTTCAAGGCCAGAGCCGTGGTCCTCTGCTGACCCTGAGAACCATATTTCCGGATATCGCGATCATTTACCAGAAGAGCAATATCATCCCGATGGGGACCTAAAGTAGTATAACCCAGGCGAAATTCTTTTTTGCGATTTTGAGAAAGCTGTTCTGTGAAATAATTTTTAACCTCGGCTGTTGTTTCTCCTTTTAAATCAGTTTCATAATATAAATTTAAATTTTCCCGGCCTCCGGTAATCCTGCGCTGCATAAGGCGGGCCAGTATTTTTATCTTATTGATTACCTTTTTTCTTTTCAGCACTATTTTACTGCCAGCTTCAGCAATTTGTTCATCCCATACAGCAATCATATCTTCATTTTTTTTCCTGGTTTTATTATTTTGCTGAATATCTTTTAGCAGATTATTTCTCTGTTTTAATATATTATTATATTTTTTCAGCAAATGGTGATAATAAGAATTAACCTGGGAAATTTCTGTATTTATAAATTTCCTTCTCTGGGCCGGACCACCTTTAACCAGTTTCAAATCTTCCGGTGAAAAAAGAACCGCATTAAGATTCCCGATAAAATCAGAAATTTTTTCTACCGGATTATTATTTATCTTAATTTTCCGGTCCCGGTTTTTCAGTGAATATGAAATTTTTATTTCACTGCTGTTTTTAAAAAGCAATATCTGAACTAAAAAACCTTCTTTATTCCAGTTAATCATTTCTTTTGTAGTACTTGTCCTGTGTGATTCACCATTAGCCATAAGATAAATAGCTTCTAAAAAATTAGTTTTACCCTGCCCATTTTTGCCAATTATAATATTCAATCTGGCATCAGGCTGGAGATTTTGCTGCTCCAGATTCCTGAAGTTATGGACCAGTATTTTTTTTATTTCCATAAAAGTAACTCCCAAATATTCATAAATAATTAAGCAGCAATTAAGCAGTTAACATGATGAATAAAATAAAAAACAATAATTTAATTTAAAAAATGTTATTCAATGTGAAAAATGTGATATCATATATTTTATATTTTATAATAATAATTCAATCAATAAACCCTCTAAAGACCTTCTAATTTTAAATTTCTGATATAAATTAAATATTTCAATATTTTTTTTATATTATTGGTATTGGTGATTTGATATTAATCAGGAGATATATGATTTAACCTTTTATATTATCTATATTTTATATTATCTATATGATCTTTATATCCTATAATTATTATATTCTATCCATAATTATAAACTCTAAATTACATTATATCATAAAATGAATATAATTACTATAAATGAAATGCTCGGCTGTTAAAATTGTTAAAATAATTTATTGGCTATTTTCCTTCACTACCTCAAATTTTTCATCCGTACCATTTATACTTACCAGGTCTCCGGGCTTTAGTTTAGTTGATCTTCTTTCTTCTATTTTCCCATTTACTCTTATATTCCCTTCCTGGATAAGCAATTTTGCTTTACCTCCTGATTCTACAATATTAGCCCATTTCAAAAACTGATCCAGCTGAATAGAATCAGATGTAATATTTACTTTCTCCATCTGTATATACTCCCCTTCCCAATATGATATAAAATATGAAAAATTTAAATGTATCTTTTTATCAATTTGCAACTTTTAAATTATAAATTATCTTTAAAATAAAATAAAATTTCAATCCTGCCTGATGGGCATAATTAAATATGTATATTTTCTATCTTCTTTACTGGTATTTATAGTCAAAGGACTCACCGGACCTATAAGATCTAAATTAATATTTTCTTTACCGGTAATTTTAAGTACATCCTGCAGATATCCGGCATCGATTTTAATATTTTGTTCAGGTCCTTCCATTTCAAGAATATTAATTTCCTCATGAACCTCTCCTGTTTCTGACTCCAGGGTATTAATCTCCAGTATATTATTATTAATTGAAAGTGAAATTTCATTTGAATCCTGCCTGGCAATAAGAGAAGCCCTTTTTACAGCGGCATTTAGATTGCGGGTGTTTACATTTATTCTGGTATTATATTCACGGGGTATAACCTGCTGATAATTGGGAAATTGTCCTTCAATTAAGCGAGATATTATACTGGTATCATTAAAATTAAAACATATATGATTCTCATCCAGAAGTATTTCAACATTCTCCTGTCCGGTTAACAGCCTGCTGAGTTCATTTAAGGTATCACCCGGAATAATAACTTCAGATATTCCAAGATTTTTTTCATACTGGTCAGCTTTTATCTGATATTCACTGCAGGCCAATCGATAGGTATTTGTAGATACCATAGTAATTTTTTCTTTATCTATTTCAAATAAGGCTCCGGTAAGAGCTGGCTGTGATTGATTTTGAGAAATAGATAATTTTACCTCTCTAATTATTTGTTTTAGATTACTGCCCTTAATTTTAATTTTATCGGGTTCTTCTACCCGGGGCAGCTGAGGAAATTCATCGGGATTATAACCATTAATTTTAAAAACTGAATTCTGGCATTTTATTTCTATCTGCATATTTTCTTTATCCAGGGAAAATAAAATATTATCATCCGGTAATTCTCGAACAATATTAGAAATATGGGTGGCCGGCAGAACTATCTCCCCTTCTTCTTTTATGTTTACCTGTTTTTCCTGCTGGTTTTCTT
>PWDW01000196.1 GCA_003553225.1 Halanaerobiaceae bacterium | reverse complement strand
GGTTTTCCTTTTCTAAATCAGGGGCAAAATATTTCCATAAATTAAAAAGCTGCAGAAAAACAAATAATATCAAAACCACCCAGCTGCTTCCCATATTTATCAAGAAAAAAGTTCCTCCGGCAGCACAGATAAGAGTTAACAGCAGATAAATTTGATTGTTATATCCCATTTTGAAAAACTGCCAGGGTGCAAAGGTCAAACCCACAAAAACACCCGGTTCCACAGCATAAAAAGCACCCAGGCCCCCAATTAAAATAAAGAATATGAATAGAACTATATTTATAACAAACATCATGTACACCCTCTCCTGTAGAAAAAAAATAAAAATATATTGACTTCAAAACTAAAAAATAATGAATCACAGCTTCCAGGAGCCGATTTATTTTCTATTTAGAACAGCAATATTTTCAATATGATAGGTCTGGGGAAACATATCCACCGGCTGAATAAAATCAACATTATATTTTTCATTGAGCATATTAATATCCCGGGCCATGGTGGAAGGCTTACAGGAAATATATATGACTTTTTGAGGAGTATACTTCAGTATCTGACTGCAAAACCGATTACTCAGTCCCTTACGCGGAGGATCAACCAGGATAATATCCGGTTTTATTCCCCGGGAGCATAATTCGGGGAATTTTTCTTCCACCTGACCATTAAAAAACTTACAGTTATCTATTCCATTAACTAATGCATTCTGACGGGCATCTTTTATAGCCTCCAGGACTTCCTCAATTCCATAAACCTTTTCGACCTGGTCGGCCAGATACAGCCCTATACTTCCCAGACCACAGTATGCATCCAGAATAATTTCATCTCCCCTAAAATTAACTCTATCTGAGATATATCTCAGCAGCCTTTCAGCCTGCAGAGTATTAACCTGAAAAAAAGCACCCGGAGAAATTTTATACTGCACCTGACCCAGGTACTCGGTGATTTTATTCTCACCTGTGATTTTAATATATTTATCTCCGGTCACCACATTGGTCTGAACCGGATTAACATTTTGAAAAACAGACTTCAGTTCTGGTACCCTCTCCATTATTCGGCTGGCAATCTGTTCTTTTTGAGGAAAATCTTCCCGGGCTGTGACCAGGATTAAAAGGGCCTGATTGGTACAGGTCCCACATCTGATAACCAGATGACGTATCAGGCCTGATTTTTCCTGTTCATTATAAACCTGAAGTTCAAATTCATTCATTAAATCCTCTGTTTCTTTTTTTATTCTGTTAATTAATTGATGCTGGATTGAACAATTATCATTTTTTACAGTTCTGTGAGTCCCCCGGGCATAAAAACCGGTAAAAATATCACCCTTATTATCTACACTAACCGGAAGTTGAGACTTATTTCTATAATACCAGGGAAAATCCATACCCAGTATATTATTTATTTTGTCATCAGTGATGTCAGCAATTTTCCGAAAAGCATCTTCAACAATTCCCTTTTTCTGCTTAAGCTGAAACTTATAAGTTATATGCTGCAGCTGGCAGCCCCCACATTCCTTAAAAACGGGGCAGGGTGGAGAAGTACGGTGTGAAGAAGGATGTAAAATTTCCACAATTTTTCCCCGGGCATAATTCTTTTTGACCTCAGTTATTTCTGCTTTTATACTCTCTCCGGGAACAGTCCGGGGTACAAACACCACCAGCCCATCCTCCAGCCTGCCCACCCCATCTCCTCCGGAGGCCAGATCATTAATTGTTAATTTAACTTTCCTGCCCTTCTCAATCAATACTTTTTCCTCCTCGAATATCACTCAGATATTCTTTAATTTCATCAGAAGTAGTTAAACTCAAAGCCTTTTCGGCAACCTGGAGGGCATCATCACTTCTCCAGCTGCTGATTAGTTTTTTGGTCTCTAGAATTGAAATAGCACTCATGCTAAGTTCATCAAGCCCTATTCCCAGCCAGAAAGGAATCAACAGATCATTGCCGGCCGCTTCACCACACATTCCTACCCAGATATCATTTTCATGAGCCTGGGCCACAATCCTGCTGATAAATCTAAGAACAGCAGGATGGAAAGGAGAATGCATCCGGGCAATTTTTTCATTATTCCTGTCAACTGCCAGCATATACTGTATAAGGTCATTGGTACCTATACTGAAAAAATCTACTTCCCGGGCCAGTTCTCCAGCAATCATAAGTGTAGATGGTATTTCAATCATGATCCCGGATTCAATTTGTTCCGCAAATTCAAGCCCCTCTTCTCTCAGCTCACGACGTGATTCTTCCATTAGTCTCTTTGCCGCACAAAGTTCTTCCAGAGATGATATCATGGGAAACATGATTTTAATATTACCGTATTTACCGGCTCTTAAAATTGCTCTAAGTTGATCCTTGAAAATTTCCGTTTTTTCCAGTGATATTCTTATAGCCCGGTAACCCAAAAATGGATTCTCTTCTTCTGTCATCTCAAAATAGGGCAGATTCTTCCCCCCACCTATATCCAGGGTACGAATAATAACGGGAGCACTGCCCATCTTTTCAGCTACCCTGCGGTAAACCTGAAACTGCTCTTCCTCAGAGGGCAGTTCACTGCGGTTCATATATAAAAATTCAGTCCGGAAAAGGCCAATACCTTCTCCCCCATTTTCTAACACCGAATCAACTTCATCCGGATCACCAATATTACCTACCACTTCAATTTTTTTACCATCTTCAGTAACTGCATTACTATCCCGATAACGTATTAGATCCTGCTGATGTTTTTCAAATTCAGCTTTACGTTCCCTAAAATTCCGTAATACATCTTCTTCTGGCTCAACAACAACCTCACCTTCAGTGCCATCCACAGCTATTGTATCTCCGGAATTGCATTTTTCCATAAACCCATCACCCACACCTACAACGGCCGGGATGCCAAGTGAGCGGGCCATTATTGCCGAATGAGAGGTTCGGGAGCCCTGTTCAGTCACAAAAGCCTTAACAACCGATGTGTCCAGCCTGGCGGTATCAGCCGGAGTTAAATCCCGGGCAACAATTATAACCTCTTCCTGTAATTTATGTTCTGTTTGTTCCTGAGATATCAGTTCTTTTATAAGCCGGTGACCGACATCCCGGACATCACTTTTTCTTCCTTCCAGATACTTATTCTCAATCCTTTTAAAAATATTAATATAATGATCCATGACTTCATCAACAGCTTTTTCTGCCCGTAAATGCTGCTTTCTTATTTTTTCTTCTATTGCCGGAATTAATTCAGGGTCATCAAGAAGCATTATGTGAGCTTCAAATATACGGGCTTTATCGGGACCCAGTTCCTCTTCAATATGCTCCTTAATTGCCTTAAGTTCCTTCTTAACCTTCTGTAGAGCAACGTGCAGCCGTTCAATCTCCTCTTCTACTTCCTGTTTTTTAATATTCTGCTCTTCTATCTTTATATCCTGGTTTACCAGCTGATATACTTTTCCTATTTCAATACCTGGTGAGGCACCAATCCCGCGCAATAAAACCACCTTCCATCTCTTAATTATTAACTTATTGTCTTTTGAGATTTTTAACCAAAATAATTTTTTGCTTTTTTAAAAAATAAAAAAGGTTGCCCTGCAAAAAGTAAATTTTATTTAATTTAAGAAATAATATTACTGTAATGAAAGGAATCATAAATTGAAAAATCTTAAAATAACAGTTTTTGCAGGATAAGCAAAAATAAAGCCTTAATTCATTATATCTGCTGATTTATCTTATAGCAAATTTTATCTAAATTGGCCCAATAAAATTGGCCAAAGAAAACTCTATCTAAACTACGTATTAGGTGAAACTTAAATACCATACTTCGTTCAATCAACCTGATAATATAGATTGAACTCTAATCTATATGAAACAGCTGGATGATGCAGCTGGAAGCTCTATCTAAATTTTTAATTTAGGTGGAGAGGTTCACTAATCGTATAAACAACAATGATTTTAATAATTTTGTGATGATTTTGTACTCTCCTAAAAAAATAAACCCGGAACAGAGCTTTATCTGACCGGGTTTAATTTTTTTGTTTGTTAAATTTTAAGTGCACACTATAAGCTTTTTTAGCTGGTTAACCAGCTAAAAAATCAGAAATCAAATTAAATACCTCTTTCCTTATATTCAGTGTGCAGCAGTTCATGTGCTTTGTGACTGCCCGGTTTTTCCAGGAATTCTTCATATAATTTCTGGATAAGAGGATTCTCATGTGATTTCCTTAATTTTTTATTCCTGTCCAATTCATATATGGCATCAATTCTTTTTTGCCTAACTTCTTCATTGGTGGGAATAGGCTGACCCCCACCACCAATACAACCTCCCGGACAGGCCATAAATTCTACAAAATGATATTCTTCACCATCTTTAATTCTTTCCATCAATTTTCTGGCATTACCCAGCCCATGGGCTACAGCTGCCTTTAGGGGCAGGCCATTAATTTCTACTTCCGCTTTCTTAATACCCGGCAGACCGCGCACCATCTCGAAATCCAATTTTTCCAGTTCTTCGCCGGTAATTAACTCATAGGCGGTTCTGAGGGCAGCCTCCATAACTCCTCCTGAAGCACCAAAAATATTTCCAGCTCCACTTGAAACCCCTAGCATCCGGTCAAAGTCCCGTTCTTCCAGATGGGGAAGATCAATACCTGCCGCTTTAATCATTCTAGCCAGTTCTCTGGTGGTCAGTACATAATCCACATCACTATTCATTTCCGGACGAGCAGCTTCATATTTTTTGGCAGTACAGGGCATAACAGAAACAACCACAATATTTTCAGGATCAATATCATTCTTTTCTGCATAATAGGTTTTACCGAGAGCCCCAAACATCTGCTGCGGAGATTTGCATGAAGAAAGATGGTCCAGATAGTCAGGATAAAAGTGTTCAATAAACTTAATCCAGCCGGGAGAACAGGAGGTGAAAAGAGGCAAATTTTTCCCATTCTCTATTCTATTGATTAGTTCTGTCCCTTCTTCCATTATTGTTAAATCAGCGGTAAAATTAGTATCAAAAACACGATCAAAACCAAGTCTGAACAGAGCAGCAACCATCTGACCGGTCGTAGTCGGACTATCTATTTCGGCAAAAGGTTCTGATAAAGCAACCCTAACTGCCGGAGCTGTCTGAACAATCACGTGTTTTTCGGGATCATTTAACTCATCCCAGACATTGTCAAAGTGATAAACTTCGTGTAAAGCTCCTGTCGGACAGGTATGAATACACTGTCCACAGTTGGTACATTCAACATTACCCAGTCCTTTATCTGAGAAAGTTGTAACCTCTGTGGCCGGACCACGATCCGCAGTAGTAAAAATACCCACACCCTGTATTTCTTCACACTTTCTGATACAGCGCCCACAGGTGATACACTTATCCGGTTCACGAACTATAGAATAGCTGGATTCATCCTTCTGATAGCCTTTATCAATAGGATCCAGCCGTACCTTCTCCAGCCCAATATCTTCAGCAACCTTTCTTAGTTCACAGTTGCTGGCCCTTCTGCACGTCATACAGTTTAATTCACAGCTAATATTATGAGAGGCAATAATTAACTCAAACAAATTCTGCCTGACTCTGCTGATTTTTGCCGAATGAGTTGTAACTTCCATCTCTTCCTGGACCACCGTGGCACAGGCCGGTTTTAAAATATTCTGACCCGCAATTTCAACCACACACAGACGGCAGCCCCCAAAAATCGAAAGCTCCTCATCATAGCATAAAGTGGGAATATTAATATGGGCCTCCCGGGCAGCTTCAAGAATGGTGGTACCTTCTTCAACTTTTACTTCCTGTCCATCGATTATTAAACTGATCATACTTCCAGTACCTCCTTAATGCCAAGCTCATCTTCATATTTTTCCATAATTGAATTAATAAAGTTCAATGATGACTGACCCAGACCACAGCGGGCAGCCAATCTAATAGTTTCTCCAACATCCTGGATTATCTCTTTTTCCTGTATGGAAAAAGTGGCTTTATATTTGCGAAGAATACGATTAATCTGACGGTTTCCCTCTCTGCAGGGAAAACAGGTCCCACAGGTCTCATCCATGAAAAAACGGGAAACATTTAACATCAGATCCACCAGATCATGCTCCTGACCCACTGCAATTATGGCTCCAGAGCCCAGACTGCTGCCCGCTTTTTCAAGATCTTCATAGGTATACGGTATATCTATTTCAGATTTATCAAGAACAGCAGTAGAAACTCCTCCGGGTACAACAAAACGGAGATCGCTTCCTCCCTTGATACCTTTACCATCCTGTTCAATTATTTCTTTTATTGTCTGTGCTCCAAATTCCACTTCATATACCCCTGGTTCATTAATATCACCACTTAAACAGACCAGTTTTGTTCCCCGGCTGTTCTTAGAACCCATAGCTGAATATAAACTGGCACCCTCGGCTATTATTCGGGCTGCCGATGAGAGAGTCTCCACATTATTAACCACAGTGGGCTGCTCAAAAAGACCCTTTTGGATGGGGTAGGGTGGTTTTATCCGGGAAGCACCTCTTTTACCTTCAATTGAATTCAAAAGAGAAGTTTCATCACCACAAACATAGGCTCCGGCTCCTTTTACCAGCCGCAGGTCAAAGCTAAAATCACTTCCCAGAATATCTTGCCCCAGTACATCTTCTTTGTACATATTATCAATCAATTTATCTATTATCTTGATCGAATCAAAGTATTCTCCTCGAATATAAATAAATCCTTTTTGAGCATTGACCGCATAGGCAGCGGTGATAATACCTTCTATAACCAGAAGGGGTCTGTTTTCCATTAAATAACGGTCCTTAAAAGTACCGGGTTCACCTTCATCAGCATTACAGATCATATACTTTTCATCACTTTTTTCTTTGTATCCCAGCTCCCATTTTAAGCCGGTGGGAAAGCCTGCTCCCCCGCGACCTTTAAGACCAGAATCTTTTATTTCCTGAATTACTTCCTCTCTATCCATATTAAAAGCTTTTTTTAGGGCGGGAAAATCATAATCAGCCGGATCCAGCAGCTGTTCACCCATTAAAAAGTTTTCTTCCAGCATTTCCATCACTCCTATATGATTTATACACAATTTTTTAATATTTTAAGTGCCATACCCGGTGTTAGGTGAGTATATACCTCATCATTTACCATCATCACCGGTCCCTCTCCACAGTAGCCCAGGCATTCAACAACCTCCAGGGTGAACTTTTTGTCTTCAGTTGTTTCACCGTCATCTATATCCAGATATTCTCTAATATCATTTAACAATTTCTTCGAATTGTTTATATGACAGGAAAGGCTGTCACAGACTCTAATGACATATTTCCCGGTAGGCTCAGTATAAAACATTGAATAAAATTTAATTACCCCATACAGCTTAGCTCTCGGCATATCAAACTTCTGGGCCAGATTATCTATCTCATTCTCCGGAATATAGCTGTAACTTTCCTGAATATTGTGCAGCTTTTCCAGCAGTATCTCTTCATTATACCCCATATCTTCTGCAGTATTTTGTGCCATGTTAACACCTCCTGAATTTTTTAATATTGTTTTCGGGGCTTAAATTTTAAAAGTTTAGTTTAAAGTAAAAAGTAATTAAAAAAAGCAGATCTCAAAACACCATAAAAGAACATTCGTGAAAATATTATCATATATTAACAAAAAAAAACAAAAAATTTTATGGTGTACTCCTGGTAAAATAATTCACCAGCATATTTCTACATAATTATATCGAATAAAAATGGATTTGTCAAAAATATAATGATTACTTAATAAGACAATTTTCCCTGCCTGTTTGGCCCACATTTAATTTACTATTTCCCCTAAATTATAACTGTGAAATAATATTTATAAATCCCTTACAAATCCCTATGAAACTCTGTTTTTTGATTGATTTTGATAATTTTGCCAAGCAATAGAACAATGTATTATCTGATTTCTTTGACATCAAGATGTATAATATGATAGAATTTAGCAGAATTAAGGATAAAAAATCATTTCATTTAATGAATTATTATTAT
>PWDW01000191.1 GCA_003553225.1 Halanaerobiaceae bacterium | reverse complement strand
TATTAGATCATCTGATTTTGCCGAGGCCAGATGAGAACCAAAAATATAATAGGTGCCATCATCTTCAGTTATCATTGGATCATGTACAGAAACTTCTGTAAATGGACTTTCTTCCACTTTAATTTCTGGAGCCCCCTCCGCCAGATGCATTATATCAAAGGCATTTAGTGTGCTGTCATAGATTTTAAGATCATCAATATAACCAACAAAAGCCGGATCCCACCAGTTTACTCCCAGAGCAAAAACACCTTCCTGATCACTGAATATATCGGGAAACCCGGTCCCATAATAATAACTTTGACCATTGATATATACTTTTATTGTCCCTTTATTGACCGTAAATGCTATATGTGACCACTGTTCCTGAGGGATAGTAAATCCGGTATGTGCATCATACCAGTCTTCACCGGACCAGACCATTGTCTCTCCACCTATAGGCCCCTGAGGTACCAAACTGACCCATTCATCACCAGCTGCAGCTCCAAAAAATGTGGTAGTAAAAGTGGTGAGCTCCTTCGGATAAACCCACAGGGCCACACTGTAGCTGTGATCTGTAATTAAATCTCCCGGCAGAAGAAGACCTGAAGAACCATCAAATACTGCAGCCTGACCGTCATCACGGCCTTCTGTAAAAGAAATAGAACCATAATCCAAACCGGTTTCTTCGGTTACCCGGCCCGGCTCCGGGCCCAAAAATTCTCCAATAATCTGGCCCGGGGTATAATTGCTCATTTCATCTTCCAGGTGCCCCTCAAATGAAAAATAAGCTTCCGGTTCTGTTTCAGCAGCTGCCGCAAATACCAGTGGTAAAAACAGAATCAGCAAAAATAAACAAATCTCGGTTTTAAAAGACATTTTTCCTACCTCCAGAGAATAATAATGGTAAACTGGAAAAACTGATATTTGAGTCTAATTTATGTTTCCCTTTCATCCTATTTACTTATTTAAATTTGCAGCTAAAGGCTGTTTAAATAATTTTTCTAACCGCTTAGATTAAAAATATAAAAGAAAAAATAATTTTAGTATAAGAACATTCTAAAAACGGTACTCTATTTTGTTAATTCTGGACTAAATAAAATTATCCTTCCTTAAATTAACATTTTTCAATAAGATTTTGTCCGGATCACTCTCCAAAACCCCAGTACCAAACACAGCTGCAGGACCATCGGTTCCTAAAAGACACATTAAATTAATGCCGGTTAATCACAACCTGATAAATCCCCAGAATAATTAACAATCCTCCCATTAGGGTGGTGGGCATAACTGCTTCTCCCAGCAAAATCCAGGCCATTGTACTGGTCAGAATGGGCTCCCCCAGGAGGGCTACCGCCACATAGGTGGTGGGAATTCTCCGCAGTGAAAAATTCACCACTGAATGTCCGATAAGAGTGGGCCCCACCGCCAGGGCAGCCAGATAAAAATAATTCAGACCGGAAAAACCACCCAGGGGCCTTCCGGCAGCCAGAACAACCAGACCCAAAAACAGGGCTGCATAAGTGTAAACAATAAAAATATACGGAAAATATTCAATTCTCCGGCGCAGATTACGCCCGCTGAACAGGTAAAGAGCCGCAAAAAAGGCTGCTCCCAGAGCCAGTAGATTGCCCCACAGTCTTGTAAAAAGAATGTTTATATCACCGGAACTAATCACCAGACTGCCCAGCACAGCCAGTATAATACCCGGTATCACAGCCCTCCTGAAATCTTCACGGGCCCAGAAATATTCCAGAAGTACTGTAAATACGGGCTGAATGGCAACAAAAACCACCGCATTGGCCACACTTGTAAACTCAAAGGCAGCTATCCAGAGAAAAAAATGAACCGCCAGAAAAAAACCGACCAGAATAAAACGATAATCAAAAAAGTGAAAATATTGTTTTCTAAATTTAATAATAAAAATTGGGGCCAGCAGCACACTGCTGATAAAAACTCTATAAAAAGCAGTTACCAGCGGATTAACGGTCACCAGCCTGACCAGAATACCGGCAAAAGATATTATAAAGATACCACAAAATAAGAAAAGTAATATTTTAGAATTGGATTTCATTCTTCGAAACTCCCTGAATAAAAAATATTTTAAAATAATTACCACTTATACTACATATTTATAAAATAATTTGTTATAATAAACAAAACCTTTATCTGCTATTTTTTAAAAAATTAGGGAGGGACTAAAATGTCAAAAATTACATTCATGGGGGCCGGAAGTACAGTTTTTGCTAAAAATGTACTTGGTGACTGTCTTTTAACCCCGGCCCTGCAGGATTCAGAAATTGCATTATATGACATTGATCAGCAAAGACTAAAAGACTCACAAAAAATGCTGGAGAATATCAATCAGAACTGCAATCAGAATAGAGCAAAAATTAATTCCTACCTGGGTGTAAAAGAACGTCAGGCGGCTCTAGAAAATGCTGATTTTGTTATAAACGCCATTCAGGTTGGTGGCTATCGGCCCTGTACGGTCACAGACTTTGAAATTCCCAAAAAATACGGACTGCGGCAGACAATTGGTGACACTTTGGGTATCGGAGGTATCTTTCGTGCTTTAAGAACCATACCCGTCATGCTTGATTTTGCCCGGGATATGGAAGAGGTCTGCCCTGAAGCTCTGTTTTTAAATTACACCAATCCGATGTCCATGGTCACCGGAGCTGTGCAGAAAACAAGCAGTATAGAAACTGTTGGACTCTGTCACAGTGTACAGATATGTGCCGAGAGCCTGCTGAAAGGAGTAGGCCTGAGCACAGAAAATATCAACTGGGAAATCGCCGGAATCAATCATATGGCCTGGCTTCTTAAAATTACGCGCAGGGGAAAAGATCTTTATCCCGAAATCAAAAAAAGAGCCCGGGAAGGGAATATCCCTGACCATGATCGGGTCCGATTTGAAATTATGAAACAATTTGGCTATTATGTCACAGAATCCAGTGAACATAATGCAGAATATATGCCCTACTTCATAAAAAACAATTATCCGGAACTTGTCGATAAATATAATATCCCCCTTGATGAATACCCACGCCGCTGTGAAGAACAGATTAAGAACTGGGAAAACATGAGGGAAGATCTGGTAGAAAACAAAAACTTAGAACATCAGAGAACCCGGGAATATGCTTCCTACATTATGGAAGCTGTAAAAACTGATGAGCCCTTTAAAATCGGAGGTAATGTTTTAAATAATAGTTTAATCACCAATCTGCCCGAAGAAGCCTGTGTGGAAGTGCCCTGTCTGGTTGATGGTAATGGTATTTCCCCCTGTCATGTCGGAAAACTACCCCCTCAGCTGGCAGCACTAAACAGAACCAATATAAATGTACACCTCATGACCATAAAAGCGGCCCTAACCCGAAAAAAAGAATATATATACCAGGCCGCTTTACTTGACCCCCACACAGCTGCAGAACTATCAATCGAAGATATCAGAAATATGGTTGATGAAATGATTACCGCCCATGGTGACTGGCTGCCGGATTATGAATAGCATCTAAATTTAACCGGTGGGGAAGGAACCGATAACAGCGGTTTTTACCCCACCGATTTCTTCAATTTGGTTTTTGTTTGATTTTTTATGCCTGTTTTTTCACAGTAATTTAAGGCTCTGCAGCTCTTTTTTTACCTGACCGATATTTTCAAAAAGAATTGTCTTAAAACCCATTTTCCGGGCTCCGGTCAAATTTTCTGCTGTATCATCAATAAATAAACAGTTCTCTGCCTGCAGGTCATACTTATCCACAAGCCTTTGATAAATCTCAGCTTCTGGTTTAATTGTGCCTTCCAGACCGGAAATAATTTCACCGGTAAATAGTTCAAAAAAGTCATACCTCCCCCGTATTTTAAAATAAGCTTCCTGCGGCATATTTGAGAGAATATAAAGTTCATGACCATCCTTTTTTAATTTTTGGGCAATTTCTACCGTCTCCTCTTTAACAGTCAGCATTTCATCCCAGCTTGCAGCTATCATTTTTATTTCCTCAGATAACTCAGGATACCGCTGACAGAGTATTTCCGTAAGCTCCTTTCTGCCGATAGTACCCCGATCCATCTTCTGCCATTCCTCAGAGCCAAATATCTTTTGAGCCATATCTCTTCTCATTTTACTGTTCGAAAAATAGTTTTTTAAATAGCCACAGGGATTAAATTCTAATAACACATTACCCAGATCAAAGACAATATTGGTTATCATTAATTATATCCTCTCCTGTATAATAATTATTTAATTGTTTCTGCTTTCTGAGCAAAATTTTTGCCTGATTTAGAAAATATAATTTATTCCCGGTAAACAACTGACAATGATGAGCAGGCAGCTTAGTTATAACATAGACAAGCCTTAAAAACTGTGGCCCTATTTATGTCCCTGCCGGGTTAACAAAAAGAGGACCACCTTCACTCCTGCTGGTCATAGATAAGGGTATATGCTGCAGCGGCTTTATTCACGAAAAGGACTGGCTCCCCTCTTCTCTTGCGGTCAAGAAGAAACTAAATTTAACTCAGTTCTGAAGATCTCCAGTGGTCCCCGGGTTTTAGTACCTGGAGCAAGTTGTAAGCATGAGAGGTGGAAGGTAAAACAGAAATTTCGTTATTCATCTTCTCTCCCTCAATGCGAGGATGGAGTCCTTTGACACACTCGATGCACCAATGCTGGCCCAACCAGGTAAATAAAATGGGAGGGAAGTGAAGGGTTCATATCAGCTGACAGCGAGCATATACTTAAAACTTACCAACGGTTGTGGGGGAAACCTGATTTATTAAATTTCAGATTTTAAGTTTTATAAACATTTTTAACTATACATTGGCCCAAAATTCTCACAGGCTCTATAATCTGCTCCCTGCAGATCATCAGTTCCAAAAGCATTCCAGGCATCAGGCCGGAATATTTTATCTTCAGGAACATTATGCATATTAACCGGGATTCTAAGCAGGGAAGCCAGGGTCAGCAGTCGATCCCCAATATGTCCGTAACTGATGGAAGCATGGTTGGAACCCCAGCTGTTCATAACCGAGTATACATCTTTAAAACTGCCCCTTCCGGTGATCCGGGGTGCAAACCAGGTGGTGGGCCAGGTGGGGTCTGTTCTCTGGTTTAGAGGTTCATGTATTTCATGAGGTAGATCAACTGTATAACCTTCTGCCAGCTGCAGAACAGGGCCCAGACCCTTAATTATGTTAATTCTAACCATGGTAACCGGCATATTGCCTTCAGTCACAAACTGTGAAGAAAAACCTCCACCCCGAAAATATTCAACAGAAGCCGGTCTCCATTCCACAGCTTCCAGACACTTCTCTACTTCTTTTTCTGTTATTTTCCAGAATGGTTTAATCACCGGTTCTCCCTCTTTTTTCTGACGGCCAGTACCATCAAGAGCTGCTGAGCCGGAATTTATGAGGTGAATTATACCATCCTGGGCCAGTCCGGAAAGCTGTTTTCCGGTAACTCTTTCTACTGCATCCGGACTCCAGTAGGTTCTAACATCGGCAAAAATCTGAGCGGTATTGGTCAAAAGATGGCCAAAAAGCATGGACACCGCATTCAGAGTATCATTTTCTGTTGCCATTATATAGGGCTGCCGGGTACCATTCCAGTCAAAGGAAGAATTTAATACTGCCTCCATAAAATCTCCATTGGGAAAATGATCCGTCCACTGGCGCTGGCCCTGAAAACCAGCCGCAATAGCATTATGCCCCAGAGCTTCTTCTCCATAACCTTTTTCCTTTAATTTCTCATTACCCACCATCAGATCTCGGGCAATTAAAGCCATTTTGGTAACAAAGTCCCACTGATTTTCTTTTTCTTCCCGGCTGAACTGCTTATCCACTGGATTATTATCAGCACCCTCCGGACAGTTTTTTTGCACCCACCGACGGGCCCGTTCATATTCATCTTCATCATAAATATCTTCTTCTATTCTGCGGTATATCTCTGACATATCAACATACTCATTTCTCATACCAAGATAATTCTGGAAAAAGTTTTCATCGGCTTTAGAGGCTGAAATACCCATCGAAACATTCCCGATAGCCAGATAGGATTTATCCTTCATCTCTGCTGCCGCCAGACCGGCCCGGACAAACAATAAAATTTTTCTTTTTACATCTGCCGGTATCTCTGTATCTCCGGCATCTCTGACCTGCCGGCCGTAAATACCAAATGCGGGCAGCCCCTTTTGATTATGTGCCGCCAGAACTGCAGAAAGATAAACAGCTCCCGGTCTCTCCGTTCCGTTAAAACCCCAGATCGCTTTTGGGCGATAGGGATGGGTATCCATCGTTTCGGTTCCATAGCACCAGCAGGGAGTAACCGTTAAGGATACTTCCACATTTTTTTGCTTAAATAAATCTTCCACCTGTGCTGCTTCTGCGGCCCCTCCAATACAGGTCTCTGGAATTACACATTCCACGGGTGTGCCATCGGGATGAAATACATGTGTCTTTAGCATCTCTTTTACCGCCCGGGCCAGATCCATGGTTTGACCTTCCAGTGATTCTCTAACTCCCTGTCTCCGGCCGTCAATTGTGGGTCTAATTCCGATTCTGGGTGAGGTACCAAGCAAACGATTATTTCCTTTTTCCATTTTTAATACCCTCCATTTTAAAAATTTTATTTATGTCAAAAACTGGCTACTTCTTCAGAACACAGTCTACTATAGCCCGGGAAACAACCTCTGTAACCATAGTCCCCAGGGCACTAACATCAACTCCCTTGATTTCACCACCGGCCAGGGTGAAAACTATATCCCCATCAAGCATGGTATGAACTGGAAATATGGTTTGGGCCAGACCATTATGAGCCATCTGAGAAATTTTATGGACTTCTGTTTTGTTTAATTGGGCATTAACCGCCACCACCACCAGAGTTGTATTATTGGTCATTTTAGCACCGGGCTGCTCTTTATCAGTATCTGTAACGGATAGCCCGGATATCAGAGCCTGTTTGCTGTCCAAAAAAGAACCATCATCTTTTTTTGCACCGGCAAGAATCTCGTGGGAATGCGGATCTCGGATATCACCCAGGGCATTACATACCGCCAGAGCTCCGGCTATTACCTTCCCCTGCCGCATGCTGGCCGTTCCCAGGCCAGTACTCATACAGTTCTCCATCCCCCTGATTTTACCCACAGTGGCTCCCAGGGCCACCCCACAATCTCCGGTTTCAATGTTTTCATCAACTGCCCTGCAGCAGGCCTGATAGGCCATATCAGCATCAGGTCTAACCTCAGAATCTCCCCGGGCCAGATCAAAAATTACTCCGGCCGGGATAATGGGAACCCGGGCCACCCCTGTCGGATAACCAATCTCCTTTTCTTCCAGATAATCCATAACTCCGGCTGCTGCCCTTAGCCCAAAAGCACTACCACCGGTCAGTAAAATACCATGAACCTGGTCCATACCGGCATTCGGTTCCAGCAGAGCTTTTTCTCGAGTTCCAGGTGCACCCCCTCGAACTTCACAGCTGCCTAAAAATCCCTGTTCTGATAAAACTACCGTACAGCCGGTCCTGGCCTGCCGATCAGAAAAACTTCCTACTTTAATTCCTTTAATATCAGTGACTGTATTCTGCATTATACACACTCCTCCCCAAAAAAAGCCTCTGTAATATAAAATCACTGCTTATTTCCAGAATATTCTTCTTTTAAATTCTCTCTTAATTCCTGAAAATCAACATTCATCTCCCAGTGAACTACAAAAGCCATCAATATACGCAGGATTATAATTGCAGCTATAACATAAAGTTCAGATAGTTCTCTGATATATACTGTTTTTAAAATCTCAGCAGCCAGAAAAAACTCCAGACCCAGGGAGGTAAACCGGCCCAGCTGTATCCTCAATTTTGTAGAATTTTCATTTTTCCCCGGATAGACAAAATGGTAAAAAACATAAACACAGCCAAAAACAAGTACAATCCCCCCCATTAACTCCAGAAGCATCATGAATATTTCACTGAAATACTGCAGAATCATACCCATAAAATCAATAATATTCATCATATGTACCCATCCCCTAACTGATATTTTCAAATTTATTATATCACAATAAATTGGAAACAACAGGTGGGACAGCAATTAATTTGACCAAATTTTTCATTTTTATAATTGAAAAATAAAATATTCTGTGAGATAATCAAATACACATAAAAACATGATATGGGGG
>PWDW01000149.1 GCA_003553225.1 Halanaerobiaceae bacterium | reverse complement strand
TTTTTCGGCCCTTTATTTTTGCCACAAATTAAGCAATAGTTCGAGAAATTTATAAAAAAATTGTAAAATTTCCGGTAACTCTTGACATTATACCAAAAAGATTTTATAATTTAAATAATATAATTCGACTTTTAATCTTTAATAATCTAAAGAAAGGGGGCTTTAAATCCGGATCAAGGAATATAGCAAATTATATCTTCTGTTGGATAATTTTCTGTCGGAAAAATAGAAAACTAATTATTAATTTTTTTAAATTTTGCTACATATTTAATAATTACAATTTTAAGGGGGAGTTAAAATGCTGGAACGAGAAAACTGGACAACCCGGGTGGGTTTTATTTTAGCCGCCGCCGGTTCTGCTGTAGGTCTGGGGAATATCTGGCGTTTTCCATATGTTGCCGGTGAGAATGGTGGGGCTGTATTTTTGATTATTTATCTTTTGGCTATTATTTTTATTGGTTATCCGGTTATGGTGACCGAAATTTCTATTGGTCGGAAAAGCAACAGAAACCCTGTAGGTGCTTTTAAATCACTGGCTCCTGATACACCCTGGTGGCTGGTTGGTTCTCTGGGCGTTTTTACCGGGTTTGTAATACTCAGCTTTTATTCCGTGGTGGCCGGCTGGTCAATGGCCTATATTTTTAAGGCTATTGGCGGTTTTACCCCGGAAATGGAGTTTGGGGCCTTATTTGGGGATCATATTGCCAGTGCAGGTACAACCCTGATCTGGCATGCCTTGTTTATGATTCTAACCATAGGAGTTATTGCCGGAGGAGTTGTAGGTGGAATTCAAAAAGTGGTTAAAATCCTGATGCCTGTTTTATTTATTCTGCTGGTTGTGCTGGGAATTAGATCCTTAACTCTGGAAGGTGCAGGAGAAGGGGTTTTGTTCTTTTTACGGCCCAGTCTGGGTGATTTTACCCTGGACAGTCTGGGAGCGGCTATTGGTCAGGCCTTCTTTACCCTGAGTCTGGGCATGGGGGCCATGATAACCTATGGCAGTTATCTCAGTGAAAAGGACAGTATTACTGATAGTGCCGGTTATATAGTTGGTCTGGACACCTTAATTGCTATCATCTCCGGGTTTGCTATTTTTCCCGCCGTTTTTGCTCTGGGTATGGCACCTACAGAAGGCCCGGGCCTGGCCTTTGTCACTCTACCCGGTGTTTTTGCTGAAATGCCCCTGGGCAGTTTCTTTGGCTTCCTGTTTTTCCTGCTTTTGAGTATTGCAGCCCTGACCTCGGCTATATCTCTGCTTGAGGTTGTTACCGCCTGGCTGATTGATGAAAAGAACTGGCCGCGCAAAAAAGCAGCCACGGTACTGGGTATTATTATTTTCCTGACCGGAATTCCTCCTCTGCTGGGATACAGTGCCTGGAGTGGATTCTCTTTTCTGGAAATGGATATTCTGGATACCTATGACTGGTTTGCCAGTGATCTGTTTCTGCCTTTCGGGGGAATGCTGACCCTGATTTTTGCCGGTCATATCTGGGGGGCCCGCAATACTTCTTCAGAAGCCAACAAGGTGCAGAGCAAAATTAATGTGGGTAACCTGTTTGGAATTTTGATTAAATACATTCTGCCCCTGGTAATTTTTATAATTCTGGTCTTAAATATATATGAAACTATTTTTTAATTTAAATCAGGTCTGATGGAAAATATTAATCTGGATTAGATTAAACCGGATTTTTGAACTAAACTTTCTTTTATTTGCGATTTATAATAGCTGTATTGACTATTGATTATTATAAACCGGCTGATTTTCAGCCGGTTTTTCTATGGAAACAAGAAGGAATTTTAGGAGATATATAGAATATCTTTATATATACAGTTTTAAAAAGTTTTAAAAAAAGCAAAAACAAAAGGAGATGGGGGATTACAACTATGGAAATGAATCGTAAATCTTTTATTGCTATTATAATTTTAATAATTCTTGTCACCGCCGGGATTGTGGGTTTTATTCAGTGGAATAGGGTTTCTGCAAGGCGTGAAGCCCGACAGAGGCTGGAAGAGGAAGAGGCCATGGAATATAATGAAGAAAACTTTTTTGAGTTTGCGGTATCTTTTCAAAATATAAATGCTCTGGAATTATTCCTGGAGGCCAAAATGGATATTGATACCAGAAATGAACACGGGGAGACAGCTCTAATCATAGCGGCCCGGGAGGATCTGCAGGAGGTAGCGGAATTTTTGCTGGAACAGGGAGCATCCCTTGATGAGACCGATGAACGTGGCCGTACCCCGCTGAGTATTGCCATTCTCGAGGAGAACGATGCACTGGCCCAGATACTTCTGGAAGCAGGGGCTGATGTTAACTATACCGATGATGAAGGTCGGACCCCCTTAAGCTGGGCCAGAGACCGGGAGATGGCTGAACTGTTGATTGAATATGGAGCCGATATTCACACCACAGATGGAGAGGGCAGAACCCCACTGATGCAGGCTGCTAGAAGAGGACAGACCGGAACAGTTCAGGTTTTAATTGAAGAGGGTCTTGATGTTAATGATACTGATGATCATGAACAGCATTCTCTGCTGTTTTTAGCCAGTTATTTTGCCGAAGAACATCCAGAGATGGTTGAACTGCTGCTGGATGAGGGAGCTAATATAGAACAGAGGGATGAATGGGAGCGGACAGCCCTGCACTGGGCGGTGGAAAAAGGTCATCTGGAAACGGTTCGCATACTTCTGGACCGGGGTGCAGAAATTGATGTACAGGATGAGGAAGGTATGACCCCTCTAATTATTGCCGCCCCCTATCATTATGGCTATCTGGAGATTGTTGAGCTGCTTCTGGACAGAGGTGCAGATCAGGATATTACTGATAATGAAGGGAAGACCGCTCTGGACTGGGCCCAAAAATATGGTACCGATGAGATGGTGGTCCTGCTGGGGGGAGAGATTGAAGAAGAAGAGGATGAAGACATAGAAGAGCCGGAAGAAGAAACTGCTGATGAAGAAGATGGGAATTAGCCCTTTTCATTAATAAAGCAACAGCAGTATGTATCCCTGTTCTTAACTCCCGGAAATAGAGCTGAACCCTAAATATTAACTCAAAGACTTAAAAATTGTTTGGGATTAAGATGAAGAGATTTAAATTCAGTATATTATCAAAAGGCTGCGCGGAAATTATTCGTGGAGCCTTTTAATTTTTGAAAATGGTGATAGTTGATGAAAGAAAACAGAGAAAAAGCAGATTATATTTTATGGACTCTCATTATACTGTCCCTTTTGGGTTCTGTTTATTTAACGGCCGTTATTTATTATCCTCCTGATGATGAGAGGCCGGTGACGGTCTTTGTGCTGGATACGGCTGGTGGGCGGGCTGGAGAAATGCAGGCTCATGGAGAATCTGTCAGCCGGGTGATTATGTCTGAGTATCCTGCGGCTGATATTAATTTTTTGGAAGTTGGAGCCGGGGGCCGTCCGGAGCTTGAGTTATATCTGGCTGCTTTAAGAAGAATTATTCAGTATCGAGCTGACAATCCTGAGGCGAGGATCCTGGTCAATGTAAGTATGGCTTTTATGGAAGGTGAAAATCAGCGTTATTTAATGTCCCGTCTGCTGGATTTAGAGGTAATGGTTATTGCCGCAGCGGGCAACAATAATTCGGAAAGGGCCGTTTATCCGGCCGGCTTTTCCGGAGTTATTGCGGTGGCCAGTGCCGGCCCCCGGGGTAAAGATGAATTTTCCAATTACGGATCCTATATTGACCTGGCGGCTCCGGGTCAGGTAAGCCACAGCCGGATGCTTTATTATCTGGGACAGTATATCTGGCAGGGTATAGAGCGGGCAGGCACTTCTTTTGCCGCCCCCCGGGTTACCGGTTTAATGAGTTTTCTGCTTGCTCATCGTCCTGATCTGGAGGGTGAGCAAATTCTTTCCATTATTAAAAATACAGCTGTTCCCATTAATGATGATCTGTTTACAGGAGGACAGCTGGGTGCGGGCTTAATTAACAGCAGGCAGGCTTTAAGAGAAGCAAGGCCGGATCTTTACTATCTTTCTGTACTTCGTTATCTGCTTTATGGTCTGTTTGTGGTCAGTTCTGCTGTATTAATTAAATTTAAATACGGTTATTTTTTGATTTTAGTACTTCTGTTAATGATGCTGGTGGTCATCCCCGGGGTCTTATTTCTGGAAAGAAGGCTCCTGTTTTATGTAACAAGAGAGCTCAACCCGGGGCGGGACATTTTGCTGTTTTCAGTTTTGACGGCTGTATTAAGTCTAACCGGCTGGGAGAAAAAGTATCTGCTGAAAATATATGGTTTATTTTTGCTTGTTTTTTTAATTGGGGGAGAGCTGATCAATTATAATATTTATTTGTTTATACTGCCCGGTATAATCTTAATTTTTGGTGAATGGATTAAACTATATACCCTGAACAAAACTGATGATTACAGGGTTTTAATACAGAGTCTAAAAAGCCGATCCCGGAAAATTAAACAGCTGGTTAAAAGAAAGCTTGCTGACTTATCTCCCGCCCAGAGGGCCAATCTGCTTGCCTTCTGCAGTAAAAACAGCAGCCGGGCTGAGCTCTGTATTCAAAAGCTTCTGCCCCTATATAAAGATGAGAAAGATAAGGTGATTCCTGTTTTAAAGAAGTTTCTGGAAAGTGACAAAAGCCGGCTGGTTGATTTTGGGGGCCGGTGTTTTAAAAAATTGCCCGGGCAAAATACGGGTGGGTATGTTGTTGAGATGCTGCAGAAAAACAGGGGAGACCAGCTGATGATTATGGAGATATTAGAAGAGCTGGCCAGGCAGGATAAAATTTCCTCATCTGACCGGATTACTGCGGAAAACATCCTCCTGGATTATATAAAACAGTCCAGCAATATGTGGCTCCGCCACCAGGCGGTTCGGACCCTGGTGGCGGTGAAAAAAGAACATTCTGAACTGCTTTCTCTTCTGGAAGAGCTGAGCAGAGATGAGCAGCATCTGGTTCATCTGGAGGCCGAATATTACTTCAGAGAACTGCAGAAAAATTGATCAAACCTGCACTTTTCGCAATTTATTAATTCTTTCCTGGGTAGGTGGATGGCTGCTGAAAAGGCGGGCCATTCCTTCCCGGGACAGGGGGTTTAATATAAACATATGAGCTGCAGCTTCATTAACCTGCATTTTATTGTTTTGAACCCGGGATTCCATTTTCTGCAGGGCACTGGCCAGACCGTCCGGTGAACCAGCAATTCGGGCTCCTTCTTCATCGGCCAGGTATTCACGGGAACGGGAGATAGCCATTTTAATTAACAGTGCGGCCAGAGGAGCAAAAATTAAGGCCACCAGCTGAATCAGACCCCCTTTGCCCCTGCGGCGGCCTCCAAACAGCATGCGGAAGCGCCCCATCCGGGCTAAAAAAGCAAGGGCTCCGGCCATTACGGCAGCAATAGTACTGATCAGAGTATCTCTGTTTTTTACATGGGCCAGTTCATGAGCGATAACCCCGGTCAGTTCTTTTTCATTAAGCAGCCTGACAATTCCTTCTGTAACCGCTACAGCCGCATTGGAGGGATTTCTTCCGGTGGCAAAGGCATTGGGCTGTTCAGAAGGTGTTAAATAAATATCGGGCATAGGCATCCCGGCCCGGCTGCTGAGGCTGCGCACAATTTTATATACTTCCGGAGCTTCTTCTTCACTTAACGGCCGGGAGCGGGTCATTTTAATGGCAATTTTGTCACTGTACCAGTAGCTGATGAAGTTTATCACCAGGGCAAAGATAAAGGCGGTTATTAAACCACTTTCTCCGGCAATTAAACCTCCCAGCAGAATGAAAACCACGGTCAGGGATACCATCAGCAAAAAGGTTTTTGTTCTGTGCATATATATCAGTTCCTCCCTATTTTTATCTTTCTATTTTATCTTTACTTATCTGTATTTTTAGAATTAATATTTCTCAGCAATAAAATCAACAATAAAATCAAAATAAAAATCAAAGCATAAAAGCATAAAATGAATTAAAAATCATTCTCATTAATAATTTTACATTATTAAATATTAAATTACAAGACATCTAATCATTATTTAATCTTGATTTAAATGAATTAGAAAAAATATTATAAAAATACTTCGGGAAAGTTGCAAATCTGAACCACAGGATGTATAATATAAGTGATTCCAAAATATATGTATCATAATGCTGAATATCAGGCTTTGTTGAAATTGGTTTACCGATACCGGGGCTTACAAAAAACAGGTCTGCCTGCAGCTTATTTGAAGACTGTTGAGCTTAAAAAACGCTACTAAGAGGGGATGCCAATGGATCTGGAAACATTATTTAAATTATTTAGATATTTTGGCTATGGTGTTATCGGCCTGCTTTATACGCTGGCTTTTATTCTGCTGGTAGTATTTGGTATAGGCTAAAGATATAAAATTGTTTTTAATTATATATGGTTAGTTATGCTTAGTTTAATAGATTTTAAATCCTCTGCGGTAAAGCAGGGGTCTTTTTTTACTTGTTTTTGATTTGCTGATGTATTATAATTTATGTGAAGTAAGATATTTTACATAAATTTTTCTATTTTTTATAGGAAATTTATATAAGGATATTTATAAATTTAATATAATTTAGTTTTATTGGTTAAAATAAATTTTCATAAACTTTTGATTCTCTTCCATAACCGTCTCTCCCATAACCACTGGTAATATTTAAGAAGATATTCATATTTTTCACCAGGGGAAGTGGAGGTGATTTTTGATTTTTATAAATGAGAATTAACATCAAACAATACACACCCAAAATATAAACCAATAATATTCAGCAAACAAAAGCAAACTAAAAGAATTTTTTACTGTAAACAATTTTATTATCAGCAGGGAGGTATATTTTGAAGATGAAAATATTCAGCAAAAAGAAGATTGGCATTGTATTTATTCTGATAGTTTTTACCTTTATATTCTACAGTTTTGGAGTTCAGGCTGCCGAGGTGAGATGGAGATTTAATACCGGCAGTGCAATTTTTTCCAGCCCTGTGGTAGATGATGCCGGCAACATTTATTTTGGTAATAATGATGGTGTTTTCAGAGCTTTATCCCCGGCAGGAGATGTTCTCTGGGAGACTGAACTGCAGGGAGATATCAAGACCCGTCCGGCTCTGGGAGAGGACAGAATATATGTGAGCAGCAACAGCGGCCAACTGTTTGCTCTCGATTATGAGGGAAACATTCAGTGGTCCCTGCGGGTAGGCCGGGATAAAAAGATGGGTCATCCCCTGATTTATGAAGACACAGTTTATGTAGGTGGTGATTTCAGAATAGCCGCCATTAATAAAGATGGTACTGAAGAATGGATATATGAAGTGGGAGAATTTAATTATATTCTTAATGAAATAGATATTGATGACCAGGGCCGCCTTTATGTGGGCAGTAATAATGGTTATTTAATTAGATTGAGCCTTGAGGGAGAGGAGATGTGGCGCACTGAAGTAAGTTCTGATAATTATTTAAATGGGCCCCGGGTTTCAGAGCAGGGGACTGTTTTTGTGGGCAGTGATGATGGAGAATTCCGGGCCATTAACCCTGAAGGAGAAGTATTATGGTCCTTTCGAACCCCCAGCAGGGTGATGCTGACCCGACCCCTTATTTTTGAGGATAAGGTATTTTTTGGCACTGTTGACAGATTGTTCTGTCTGAATCACAATGGAGAAGAAGAGTGGGTCTATAATCTGGAGCGCAGAACTTATATTTCTTCTGAACTGCTTGTTGATCCCGCAGGAGAGATATTCTTTGGTACCAGTGCCGGGAGAATGGTGGCCCTGACCGCCGATGGTGAGAAAAACTGGGAGTTTTCTGCAGGGTCCGGGGTAAGTTCTACACCTGCTGTTACAACCGATAATATTATATATTTTGGCAGCCGGAATGGCATCTTTTTTGCGGTGAATTAATATTTTATTCTTAAATAGTTAGCTGCAGGCAGCTGATTATATATTAACTTTATCTTAATTAGAATTTCAGCAAAAATAGGATTCAAATTACAAGGGGCTGCAGGTTTTTTAGTTTTGCTGTAATACTGATTATCTTAATAGGGCTCATTTATATGCTGATCACGGATATGTTTTCATCTCAATCAATCTCAATCAGCAGTATTTGTATATAACCAATTTTAAAGATTTCCAGAAAAGGCCCGGTTGTCAAGGACCGGGTTTTTTCGATAAAAAAAACTAACCAAATGGGGGTAGTTTATCATGGCTCAGGAGTTTAATATTTATCATCTGTATCACAGTGGGGTGGTAGTAGAGGCCGGAGCTCGACTTTTTATTTTTGATTATTATAGAGACCGCAGAAAAGAAAAAATAAATGAAATATTCCCGAAATTTGAAGAATATAATAAGATTTATGTTTTTGCCTCTCACGGTCATCCCGATCATTTTCATGATCAGATATTTAACTGGATAGAAATAAATTCCAGTATTGAGTATATTTTAAGCAGTGATATTGGTGCGGTCCGGGATTCGCTGCGTATTCGAAAAATGGGGCCCGATAAAGTCATAAATATAGGTGAGATAGAGGTTAAAACTCTGGGCAGCACGGACCAGGGTGTTTCTTTTCTGGTCCAGACAGAAGAGTTTAATATGTTTCACAGTGGAGATTTAAACTGGTGGCACTGGGAAAGTTTTTCCCGGGAAGAATTGAAAAAAGAAGAACAGGATTATAAAAATGAGGTCGATAAACTGCAGGGTCGGGAGCTTAAAATTGCTTTTGTACCGGTCGATCCCCGCCTGGGAGAGTATTATTATCTGGCCGGTGAATATTTTGCGCAAACTATAAAACCGGAGATTCTGGTACCCCTTCATTTTGGAGATGAATATGATATTACGGACCGCTTTAAAGAAAAAATTTCCGATCTGCCCGTTATGGTAACTGAAATAGGTCCAGAAGAGCGGCTGATTTATACCGGTCAGGCCGGGGATGAGAGTGGAGAATAAACTTGATAGTCTATTTGATGAACAGAGGAGAAGGATGGCCGAAAAATATGGCCGTATTAAAAATCGCCATCGGTGGTCTACTGGATTTTTACAGCTTTTATTCTGGGTGCTATTTTTTTATTTTTCTCTGGAACTAAAATTATACCAGGCTGTTGAGGGCCTGTTTTATAACCGGGAGCTTATTTTTGGGCTATATATCCTGCTTATTACTTTAATTTATTTTTCATATTCGACAATATTCAGCTATGTATTTCATTATCGGCGGGAACGGAGATTCGATCTCAGCAGTCAGACTTCGGGAGCCTGGCTGGTGGATACTGTAAAAAGTTTTGTTCTTAATTTTGTTATCCTTTTATTGATGTCCCGGTTTTTGTTTTATCTGATAAACTACCGGCCTGATTTTTGGTGGCTGTACTGGGCGGCCGGGGTCTCACTGTTTACTGTACTTTTAACTTTTATTTTGCCCAAAATACTGCTGCCTTTCTTTTTTGAACTAACGGAATATCCCTCCGGAGAGCTGAGGGACAGGCTGATGGCTTTTATCAACAGGCTGGATATTAATGTCGAAGAGATATATGAGATTAATCTAAGTTCAAAAATAAATTACGCCAATGCTGCTGTAGTGGGGCTGGGACAGACCCGCAGGATACTGCTGGGTGACAACCTGTCCGAGAAATATACTCCGGCTGAGATTGAAGCTGTGCTGGCTCATGAACTGGCCCATCATGTTCATGGAGATGTGATCAAAAATATTTTGCTGGAACCATTTATCTTTACCCTCTGTTCAGGAGCCGTGTTTTTTTTCTGGCCCTATGTAGGTTCACTTTTTTCCTATTCAGATCCGGCCCTTTATACACTGCCCCTGTTGATGATTTTTTGGGGACTGATATATGGTCTTTTTCAGCCCCTGCAGCTTTATCTATCCCGGAAATATGAGAGAAGGGCTGACCGGTTTGCCTGTGAGAAGATAGAAGAGCCCCGGAATTTTGCGTCGGCTTTGGCCAGGCTGGCTGATGAGAGTCTGCAGAGGCTTGATTATTCCTGGTATCAGCTGCTGTTTTCTGCCTCTCATCCCCCACCAGGAGAACGTGTTCGGCAGGCCCTGGATAAAAATAAAACTTCAAAATAAGTAAGCTGGCTTGAACTTTTTTATCCAGTTTATTATACTATTAACAGGAAATGTGGTATAATTTTGATATATCATGTTTTACTGATCTGCTTTGTAAGTTCGAAAACATTATTTTGCTGCTATTTTTGAATAATTTTATTTAGTCTATTCATTGATTTTTTTCTCTCGAAAGGAGGGAATAATATGGCTGAAGAAAATAGAGAACAAAAAGAAATTGAACAGGTCTTAGAAGAGACGGAAATACTGAAGTCTCCCGATGGTCTGATAGCTACTACCAGAAAAACCACCCTCCATTATTATGTTCTGGCCGAACCTTATTATCTGGAAGTGTTTACTGATGAAGGTCCGGAAACTAAAATAAGAGAGGGCACAATAACCTGGGAAAAGCCCAAGCTTTTAACCCCGGAATATATGCTTAAGATGGAAGGTTTCAGTGACAGGTCCAAAAATGTTCTAAAAAAACTTGCCCGGCAGCACCCTGATTTAGCGGGACTGCTCTACAAAATGAAATACAAGAAAGGTGTTGAGGAGACGGAGACCGTCTCCCGCAGTATAGAGGAGACCATGGAGTATTTGAAAGATGAGATTGAAGATGAAGATCAGCTGACCGTTATTATTAAGGGTGTTGATGAATACTGGGATGTTTCACTTATGAAATTTATTCAGGAGCTGGTCCTCAAAAGTGCCTTTTCCAGTCAGCTGACTGATCTGGCTGATAAGGGTTATGTCCGTATTGATGAAGATGGGACTCCGGCGGTGACCAGAAATTTTGAAGGTCTGCCTCTGGCCGCCCGTGAGGAAATAGAGCGGATGTTTGCCGAAGTTAGAAAGGGAGATCTTGATCCTTCCCGGCTAAAAAATGAACTGGATCGCTGGGGAGTTTATGCCAGCTATGAAGATCGGTTTCTCAATTTATTTCGTAAGGGGTGATAACTGTGGATAAAATGAAGAGTGCCTATGAAATTGCTATGGAAAAAGCTGAAGAGATAAGTAAAGATGTTGAGGGAGCCCAGGACCGTCTTTCGATGAGGGATGAAATCAAGCCTATTCTTTCTCAATACTACCGGGATGATATTGATGCTGATGGGCTGTGGCAGGAGTTTAAGGAACGGGACCAAAAGCTGTTAAAGGAAGCCCAGAAAATGATTCTGGAGGCCCTGGGCTTAAGGACCAATGAACGGGATCTGGAAAAGAAAAAGGAGGCTGTTCTTGCTCTAGAGTCCCTAAAAAACAATGGTAAATCAACCCAAATTGAACGTTCCTTTCAAAAAATCCAAAAGCTGCAGGAACGGCACACAAAAGATAGAGAAAAAATTCAGGAACAGCTGGAAAGAGAACTTAATAATTCCGAAATGCAGATGAAGCAGGTTGAAACTGAAGATGGACAGCAGGTTATGAAAATGGAGCCCGGTTTAGACCGGGAGACCCAGCAGAAATTCCAAAAAGCTATTTCACAGACAGAAGCCCAGTACAGTGAACAGTTTGATCAATTTATTGAAGAGTTAAAAAACCAGCTGTAGATTTATAATCCATAAAAGAAAAAATACAACAGGGGGGACAAGAATGTCCGAAATCAAAGTCAAGAATCCTTCCCAAAAAGAGCTGAATGAACTAGGAGTAGACTCCTGGCCCACCTGGGAAAAGGAAGCTTCTGAGTTTGACTGGCATTATGATCAGAAGGAGACCTGTTATGTAGTTGAGGGTCGGGTGGTTGTTGAAACCGAGGAGCAGACCGTAGAATTTGGAACAGGTGATCTGGTAATTTTTCCGGAGGGCCTGGACTGTGTCTGGAAGGTAAAAGAGGATATAAAAAAGCACTACAAAATGGGATAGCTTAAGGGCAACTTTCCTGGTTGTCCTTTTTTTTATCTTTATTTTAGAGAATGGATTGTCAGGGGTGGATGGTGATTTTTTGCATATTAAAGATTATTTAGCGGACAGCATTATTATTACAGATGGAGCTATGGGTACCTATTATGCGGAAATTACGGGCCGGGATATTTCCCATGCTGAAGAAGCTAATTTAAAAAAACCCTCTATTATCAGGGATATACACACCTCCTATATAGAGGCCGGGGCGGATTTGATCAGAACCAACACTTTTTCTTTACCCGGTTTTCAAAAAGAGGATGATTTTTCCCGGGTTCGGGATATACTTTCTGCCGGTTTGGAGATAGCACAGTCTGCGGCCCACAAAAAGGATGTATTTGTAGCAGCAGATATAGGCCCTCTGGGGCCTCTAAACAGGCAGACTGAGGATAGTCAGAATGGGGAGCATACCGATATTATAAAACGATATAAATTTATTGTGGATGCTTTTTATGAAGCCGGGGCTGATATTTTTCTGTTTGAAACTTTCAGCAGTCTTGATTATCTTGAGGAGATTATCAATTATCTGGCCGGGAAAGAAGGTTCTGATAAATTTATTCTTACCCAGTTTGCCCTGGATCAAAATGGTTTTACCAGAAAAGGTATCTCCGCCCAGGAGATTATCAATCGGGCGGCAGCAATAAAAGAAATTGATGCCTGTGGTTTTAACTGTGGTGTGGGTCCCGGACATCTGCTAAACATAATGCAGGATCTGCATTTTATGGAGGGTAGTTTTATCTCCGCTCTGCCCAATGCCGGGTATCCGGAGGTTGTGGATCAAAGGACTGTTTTTACTTCAAATGCGGATTATTTTGCCGGAATAATGGGTGATATTAAAAATCTGGGAATTAATATTATAGGGGGCTGCTGTGGCACAACTCCCCTGCATATTGAAAAAATTGCCCAAAAATTGACCGGGAAGCCCCGGGTGAAAAGCAAACGGCGGCCTGCAGAAAAAGCCCCCCAGAGTAAAAAAACAGCAGGTGATAACAAATTTCGCCAGAAGCTGGCCCAAGATCAGACTGTGATTGCGGTTGAGCTGGACCCTCCTTTTGCTGACCGTGATGATGATCTAATGCAAAAAGCCAGGCTTCTGGCTGAGGATAAACACATTGATATTATTACTATCCCGGACTCACCTCTGGGCCGGGTTCGCCTGGAACCGATTATGACTGCGGCCCGAATATCCCGCCAGCTGGGGATTGAAACTCTGCCCCATTTAACCTGCCGGGACCGGAACAGTATTGCCCTGAAATCCCAGCTTATGACGGGCAATCTGGAAGGTCTGCGGAATATACTGCTGGTGACCGGGGATCCGGTACCCGGTACCACCGAAAGAGAGGCCAGTGGTGTTTTTTCACTTAATTCACTGCAGCTGATGGAGCTGGTTTCGGAAATGAATCAGGAGCTTCTGGCCGAAAAACAGTATTATATTGGAGGAGCACTGAATGTAAATGCTCAAAATCTTTCTGCAGAAATAAAAAGAATGTGGCAGAAAATAGAATCCGGAGCCCAATTTTTTATGACCCAGCCGGTATTTTCCGACCGGGTGGTAAATTTTTTTAAAAGAAATTTTTGGCCGGAGGAGACAAAAATATTGGCCGGTATTCTGCCTCCGGTAAGCTACAAAAATGCCCGTTTTTTGGATGCAGAAATTCCGGGTATTGAGATTCCGGAGCAGATTATAAATCGTTTCCAGAAGAATATGAGTAAAACAGAAAGTGCTGAGATCGGAGTTCAGATTGCTCTATCCCTGACCCGAAAGCTGAAAAATAATGTTGATGGTTTTTATTTTATGCCCCCTTTTAACCGGGTGGAGATGATTATCGAAATTATGCACAGACTTGAGATGGGTTAAAAGAATTTAGTATCTGAGGGAGGACCTGAATACTGGTGGATAAAAATATATTTTATACAGCCGAAATACAGCCTGAGGTTAAAAAGAAGCTGGCTTTTATTCAGCTGCTGGTTACAGACTGTGATGGGGTGCTGACTGATGGCCGGATATATTACGGCAGTAATGGTGGAGAATATAAGGCCTTTTTTGCCCGGGATGGCAAGGGGCTGAAGATGGTGCAGGATGAAGGAATTATTTGTGCTATTATTACCGGACGTGATTCTCCAATGGTTGATCACCGGGCCCGGGAACTGGGCATAACTGAGGTTTATCAGGGTATTTCTGATAAATCTGTGGTGCTGAATAAGCTTATGGGAAAATATGATCTGGAGCCAAAAGAAACAGCCTATATTGGTGATGATATAAATGACCTGGGGGCCCTCAGAGCCTGTGGTTTGTCGGCTGCGGTCGGTGATGCTGTAAGTAAAGTTAAAGCTGAGGTTGATTATGTGACCCGCAGACGCGGAGGCCGGGGTGCTGTCCGGGAGCTTATCGATTTACTGCTAAAATTCAGAAAGGAGTCCCGATAAAGATGAGTAAACCGGATCTGGGAATTATGTATGGTGATGAGGGACTGAAAAATACAAAGAAACTGCTCCACAAGTTTGGGGCCGCCGAAAGACTTGTTTGGTCGGGAGCCCGGGTGGGTATTAAACCTAATCTGGTGTTACCATCTCCCGCAGAAAAAGGAGCCACCACTGATCCTGAGATTGTCGCCGGAATTATCGAATATATCAAAAATTACTCACCGGCAGAAATAACAATTATGGAGGGTTCATGGGTGGGTTCTGAGACCGAACAGGCCTTTCAAACCTGTGGTTATGTGGATCTGGCCGAAAAATATGGTGTTAAGCTGAAGAATCTCAAAAATGACGGGATTCAAACCCTCAGTGGGGGAAAAGATGTATATAAAATATGTGCCGGGGTCCTGGAACAGGATATTCTGATCAATGTACCGGTTCTTAAAGCTCACTGTCAGACCAAACTTACCTGTGCTTTGAAAAATCTGAAAGGCTGTATTCCGGACTCCGAAAAAAGAAGATTTCACCGGGAGGGTCTGCATCGACCTATAGCGGCTTTAGATCAGATTATTCAAACCGACCTGGTGGTTGTGGATGGTATCTACGGGGATTTGACTTTTGAAGAGGGTGGTAATCCGGTGAAGATGAACCGAATAATTGCCGGCCTGGACCCCGTACTGGTGGACAGTTATGCCGCCAGGCTGATGGCTCTGGAGCCCGGGGATGTTGGTTATCTCAAGCGGGCTGCTGCTAAAAGAGGAGTGGATACCTCTTTGTCGGAGGCCCATGTACAGGAATTTAATACCCCGGTGGATCAGGTTAGTCTGCGGGAAAATAGTTCCCGACTGGCGGCAGAGCTTTCGGATAAATATATTAACGGTAAGGCCGCCTGTTCAGCCTGTTATGGTAATTTAATTTATGCTCTATACCGGCTTAAAAGTAATGGAGCCCTGAATAGTTTTTCGGATAAAATATATATTGGCCAGGATTACCGCGGGCAAAAAATGGAGGGCCCGGGAATAGGCAGCTGTACTGCAGAATTCAGCAGAAATTTGGAGGGCTGTCCTCCGGAGGCCTGTGAGATTATGGAGTTTTTGAAAAATGATGTCCTCTAAGCAGGAAGCAGGCTAAGAAATGGTTTTGGGGAATATGTGGATTATATGTTTATGAGTCCGGGCTGCCGGTCTTGTTTTATGAAACTGGTTTAGGATATCAGGAGGAGATGTTCATGAAAAAGTTTTTTTTGTGGGTTATAATAATTTTCATATTTTTGGCTGTCACCGGCTGTGCAGATTATTATTATGGAAAGGTCATTGATGAAGGGGAGTCGGGAGTACCCGGAGTCACAGTGACGGTCAATGGCCAGGAAGTGGAGACCACTGATGAGGGTTATTTTTCGGTTCGGGATATTGATGAAGAGGGAGTAGAGATAGTCCTAAAAAAAGAGGGTTATACTGAGAAAGCAGCCGAGGTTGTTCCCGATCCGGGAACCTTAAATCTGGGAGAATATGAACTATCAGCAGAAAATAGTTCTGTATCCAGCAGTACTGAAGAAAATGGTGAAGATGAGGATTTCTAAATTTTTTTCAATAATATTTGAACCTTATTCTTTATCGGTAAGATCTGAAGCCAGCAGTAAACATGGGGTTTGAAACAATATTATATATTCCAGCCAACAATATTTAGATTACAATCAGGAACAGTATATTTTAAAAGCATAAGATGGTTGGTTCTCTCTTCAGGATATAATTATAGCTGCCGGGGACTAATTGGAAGTTTTCAGTATCAGCAGTAAAAATGGTCTGTTGGTTTACTTGATTACAGGGCATATTTTTATTATAATAAGACTTAGTCTAATTATGTAAAACATGGAGGGAACCTGATGGGTATCGCTGTTCTGGGAGGAACTTTTGATCCTGTTCATCTGGGACATCTGATTATTGCCGAACAGGCCTATAATAATTTTGATCTGGAAAAAGTAATTTTTATGCCGGCTTACAGCCCACCCCATAAAGATGAGGCCGGGATTACTGAAACCGGTCATCGCCTGGAAATGACCAGACTGGCTCTTGAGGATAATTCCCATTTTGAGTATTCGGAGCGGGAGATAAGCCGGGCGGGCCGTTCCTATACAGTTGATACACTTAAAGAAATGCAGGAAGATTATCCGGATCAGAAAATATATTTTTTGATAGGGGCTGATTCTCTTCTTGACATATACAGCTGGAAGGAGCCCCGGTATCTACTGGAAAATGCCAATTTTATCACAGCCCGGAGACCGGATTTTTCTCTTAAAGAAATTTTTCTGGATGAGCGTTTTCGCCCCTACCGCGATAATATTGAACTTCTGGATAATTCATTAGTTGATATTTCTTCAAGTCAGATACGCCGGCTTTATCGGGCCGGAAAGTCAATTAAGTATCTGGTCTTACCGGTAATCGAAAAATATATTGGGGATAACAGATTATACTGCTGAAAGTATTATAATAGGTACCTAATGGAGGTATCTAATAGGTACCGGTAATTTTAGGTTTTATCTGCAGTATCTATCTTGTATTCATTTAGATGAGGTTGATATATATCATTTGAGGATTGATATTATAACCTGATTTGAGATTTAATAGTATTATTTAATATTCATTGTGAATAAAATGGAGGGGCAGCGAAATGTTCATATCAGCTGACAGCAGCATATACTTAAACCTGCCAGCGGTTTTGGAGGAGAACCATTTTTAAAAACTAAAAATTGCCAGGAAAAATTATATAAGACCAGATACCGGGTGATTATATGGTGTCCACCACCGAAATCAAGAAATATATAAAACAGCAGGTCTCAGATGAACTATACCAGCATATTTTGGGGACTGCGGAAACCGCAGCTGAACTGGCTGAAAAACAGGGAATAAACAGATCAAAAGCTTACACCGCCGGTCTGCTGCACGATATAGCCCGGGAAAAAGATAAAAAAGACCTGCTGGCTGTCCTGAACGGTTCCGGCTGGGAGGTTGATGATGTTGAAAAGCAGCTGGGTGAACTTCTGCATGCTCCGGCTTCAGCTGTACTGGCCGAAAATGAACTGGGAATTAAAGACCGGGAAATACTGGAGGCTGTACGCTGGCATACGGTTGGTGGTCCGGAGATGAGTGTTCTGGCCCGAATTATTTTTTTAGCTGATATGATTGAACCCGGACGTGATTTTCCGGGAGTTAAAGAACTTCGCAAAAAAACAAAACATAATTTTAAAACAGCTCTTATTGCCGCCTGTGACAGTTCACTTAAGTATAATATTAATCAGAGAAAAGTTATACATCCCGGAACTCTTCTTTTGCGAAATAGTTTACTGAAAGGGGAAAGCAAAAATGGAAATAACACCTAAAAAAATCGTTATCACCTCACTGCTGGTTTTTGTTCTGCTGCTCGGAGGTCTTTTTACATATCTTTATACCCAGGAATTTACGGCAGTTGAGGATAATCCTTTTTCCAGTTCCCGGATTAATATTCTTGTATCCGGCCGGGATGAAACTCAGGAAGAAGCTGTCCGCGCGGATACAATTTTTGTGCTCAGCATTGATCTGGATTCTGGAGCCGTGGGAGTTCTGTTTGTGCCCCGGGATACCCGATTGGAGATCCCGGGTTATGGAGTGCGCAAGGTAAATGCCTCTTATGCTGTGGGGGGTATTAATCTGCTGCAGGAGACTCTGGAATCCTATCTGGAGATTCCGATAGATTATTATGTAGATGTTGATTTTGAAGGTTTTATTCAGATGGTTGATATTCTGGGAGGCGTTGAAATAGAGGTTGAAGAGGACCTTTATTATAGAGATGAAGCCGGAGGACTGGAAATTGATATTTCGGCCGGAAGGCAGATACTTGATGGTGAAGAAGCACTTGATTATGTTCGTTATCGGGGACCAATCAGGGGTGATATTGGACGGATCAGCCGCCAGAAGGAATTTTTGTTTAGTGGTCTGGACAGAATGATGCAGCCGGATATGATACCCAAAATTCCCGCTTTTTTCAGGGAGTTTCAGGAAAATGTAAGCACTGATATTCCTTTTTTAGATATTACACCATTTGTTAAATTGCTGCGGGAGCTGGATAAAGAGGAGTTTAAAGTTGAAATTTTACCCGGTGAACCCCGCTATATTGAAGATGTGAGTTACTGGATTGCCCAAGAAGAACAGGTGGATATACTGGTTAACAGCCTGATTAGGAGCAATGAATACGTTGAAAACAGCCGTTATACGGTGAAAGTATATAATGGCAATGGGGTGGCTGGTACTGCCGGTAGTGTGGCGGACAAACTCAGAAAATACGGCTTTAATGTGGCCGGGGTTTTTAATGCCGATCATTTTAATTATGGAACAACCATAATTAGCCATTCAGCTAACAGTAAGTATGAAAATGCGGCCCGGGGAATTCAAAAACTAATTGGGGGCGAAAAACACACTGCCGATCTGGAAGATGAGATCAGAATTATTATCGGCCGGGATTATGTGACCCACCAGGTTAATGGGGGATAGCTGAATCAGGAGAACAAACTTCTTTTTGGCTGATTATTTTGTGAAAAAAAGGCCAAAAAGTTAGCTGCAAATAAAGTGAAAGGTGAAGGTGGTAAAACTTCATTTTATTTTAAACCATCGTTATATTAATATATAAAGGGAGATGTTTAATGGTGGACGAAAGAAGTGTTAAAGAAAAAGCATATCTGGCCGTGGAAGCGGCCCGGGACAAAAAAGCTGAAGATATTAGGCTGCTGGAAGTGGGTAAACTAACCATAATTGCAGATTATTTTATTATCTGCAGTGGTAATAATGAGAGGCAGGTTGAAGCTATTGCCCGGGGTATAAAGGAAGATCTCGGGGAAGAAGAAATATTTCCCCTGCGGACGGCGGGGCGTGAAGATGCCCGCTGGATTTTAATGGATTATGCTGATTTTATTGTCCATATTTTTCATCATGAAGAAAGAGACTTTTATGAACTGGAACGCCTGTGGGCAGATGCAAAAAGGCTGCTGGCTGAACAGGGATAATCTTGAAAATATTACTTATAGAACCCCGAACTGCTTAAGGGCGGGGCTGTAAATTATTATACTATTACATCAGGGCTAAATTTTTTAGCAAACAGTCAGGGAGGAATAGAAATGGATAACTCATATAACTTTACAGAACTGGAAAATAAATGGCAGAAAAAATGGGAAGAAGAAGAAATATACAAAACAGAAAACACGGAAGACAGTGAAAAATATTATGTTCTGGAAATGTTTCCCTATCCTTCGGGAGATTTACACATGGGGCATGTCCGGGTATATTCTATTGGGGATGTAATTGCCCGCTACTGGAGCATGAAACAGTATGATGTACTTCATCCCATGGGCTGGGATGCTTTTGGACTTCCAGCCGAAAATGCAGCTATCAAGCACGGTAATATTCATCCCCGGGAATGGACCTGGGATAATATATCCCGGATGAAAAAACAGCTGAAAAGGCTGGGTTTAAGTTATGACTGGGACCGGGAAGTTACCACTGCAGATCCCGATTATTATCGGTGGACTCAGTGGTTTTTTCTGCAGATGTTTAAACATGATCTCGCCTACCGGGATGAATCACCGGTTAACTGGTGTCCCGGCTGTGAAACGGTTCTGGCCAATGAGCAGGTTATAGATAATGCCTGTGAACGCTGTGACAGTGAAGTGGAGGAGCGGGAACTGGAACAGTGGTTTTTTAAAATTACCGATTATGCCGAACGGCTGCTTCAGGATCATGAACTTCTGGATTGGCCGGAACGGGTTAAAGAGATGCAAAAAAACTGGATTGGGAAAAGTGAGGGAACTATAATAAATTTTCCGGTTCGGGGAAGAAATAAAAACCTGGAAGTTTTCACCACCCGTCCGGATACCATTTATGGGGCTACCTTTATGGCCCTGGCGCCGGAGCATCCTCTGGTGGAAGAACTGGCCGCCAGTTCCGAAAAAGAAGAAGAAATTTATGAATTTGTGGAGCGGGCAAAAAAGAGAAAAAAAGAAGAGCGGACTTCTCCCGAATCAGAAAAAAATGGTATCTTTACCGGCAGTTACGCCCTTAACCCCATGACAGGCCGAGATATACCCATTTTAATTGCTGATTTTGTGCTGATGAGTTATGGTACTGGGGCCATAATGTCTGTCCCCGCCCATGACCAGCGAGATTATGATTTTGCTCAAAAATATGACCTGCCGATAAGAGTGGTAATTCAGCCGGAAGACAGAGAAGAAAAACTCACTACTGAAGAGCTTGATGAAGCATATGAAGAATCGGGGGTACTGATTAATTCTGAAAAATTTAATGGATTGACCACTGAAAAAGCTGTTGCTGAAATTGCCGAAGAGATGGAAAAAAGGGATATCGGATATCGGGAAACCAATTACAGTCTCCGGGACTGGCTGATTTCCCGACAGCGCTACTGGGGGGCTCCTATTCCGGTTGTTTACTGTGATAAGTGTGGAATTGTCCCCGTACCTGAAGAAGAGCTGCCGGTTGAACTGCCCCATGATGTGGAATTTACCCCTGATGGAGAGTCTCCACTGGGGAAAGTAGAAGACTTTGTCAATACCAGCTGTCCGGAGTGTGGTCATCCCGCACATCGGGAGACCGATACCATGGATACTTTTGTTGATTCTTCCTGGTACTTTCTGCGTTATATTGATCCTCATAATGAGGAACTTCCTTTTAGTCCCGAGAAAGCGGAGGACTGGTTTCCGGTTGATCAGTATGTGGGTGGTATTGAACATGCTATATTACACCTGCTTTATGCCCGCTATTTTACCAAGGTAGTATATGATATGGATATGATTCTAGATTCTGAACCTTTTTCCAATCTTCTGCCCCAGGGAATGGTGCTCAAGGATGGGGCCAAGATGTCTAAGTCCCGAGGTAATGTAGTTGATCCCGAGAATATTATGGCTGAATATGGAGCCGATACAGCTCGGCTGTTTATCTTATTTGCCTCTCCTCCGGAAAAAGACCTGGAATGGGATGATGAGGGTGTGGCCGGTGCTGAACGTTTTCTAAACCGGATCTGGCGGCTGGTCAATGAAAATATAGAGTTCCTTAATGACGTTTCCACAGCTGATTTAGAAGTTCAGAGTTTAGAGGGTCCGGGCAAAGACCTCTACCGCAAGCTGCATGAAACCATAAAAAAAGTCTCGGCTGATATTGGCCAGAGACAGACTTTGAATACCGCAATTAGTGCTATTATGGAGCTTTACAATGAAGTAAGCAGTTATCTGCAGAATACCGGAAAACAGGAATTAAATTATCCTCTGGTGAAGATGACGGTTAAAAAGACACTGCTTCTTTTGGCACCTTTTGCTCCCCATATTACTGAAGAGCTGTGGGACAGAATGAATCAGAAGGGCAGTATTCACAACCAGGAATGGCCCGATTATTCTGAACAGGCCCTGCAGCGGGATGAGGTTACTGTGGTAATTCAGATTAATGGCAAAGTGAGAGATAAAATTCAGGTTAGACCGGGTTTAGGAGAAGATGAACTGATTGAAAAAGCAAAAAAGAGAGATCAGGTGCAGAAATATGTGTCGGAAAAAGAAATTATAAAAACTATTGTTGTTCCTGATAAGTTGATTAATCTGGTTGTAAAGTGAGCAAAATAAAGGAAATTAACCGAAACAATAACCTGCCACCGGTGGGGAGGATTTACTTTGAGGTTTAATACCATTATAATTAATATTGAAAGGGTGGATAGGTGTGAAAATTGCCCGGTTCAGGTACAGGAATGAAAAAATGTTTGGTTGTGTAGATCCCCAAAAAGGGACTGTAACCAAACTTGATGGATCTATATTTGGTGATTATTATCTGACTGAAAGAACAATTGATTTAAATAATGTACAGCTTTTGGCACCGGTGATTCCGCCCAATATCATAGCTGTGGGCCTTAATTACAGCCGTCATGCCCGGGAAAGCGGTCATCAGATCCCCCAAAAACCGGTTATCTTTCTTAAGGCCACAACCAGCCTGACCGGTCCTGGAACCAGAATCAATCTTCCTCTTGAAGCACCCGAAGAGGTTGATTATGAGGCAGAGCTGGCCGTAATAATAGGTAAAAAGGCCCGACATGTTGAACCAGAAGATGCCGGGAAATATATCCTGGGTTATACCTGTGCCAATGATGTTAGTGCCCGGGACTGTCAGAAAAAATATGATGAACAGTGGGCCCGGGCTAAATCATTTGATACTTTCTGCCCTCTGGGACCCTGGTTTGAAACAGAGAAAGACCCCTCAGACCTTAGAATTAGATCTATTTTAAATGGAGATATTATGCAGGAATCCCGCACTTCGGATATGATTTTTGGTCCCCGGGAGATTGTCAGCTACTGTTCCCGCAATATGACTCTGCTGCCGGGCACGGTTATTATAACCGGAACTCCGGAAGGAGTGGGCATGGCTCGAAAACCTCCGGTATATCTGAGGGAGGGGGATCAGATCAAAATTGAAATTGAAGGTATTGGAACTCTTGAAAATACCGCTGTTCGCGAAGAAGAGCCCCAAAAGAAAGGCCAGAAATTTATCAGAACCTGGCAGGAAAAGCTGGGAACAACCCAAATTACTCCAACCATGCTGGATAAAATCAAATCATTTATTGAAGATGGTATGGAGGAGGAATTAATAGTACAGATTCTGGACTACAGTGTAAGCAGGACTGAGGGTAATCCTTTTAATTATCTGATCTCAATTTTAAATGACTATATTAATCAGGGTATATATACTGTTGATGATTATGAAAATTATATACAAAAGGAGGGAGATGATGGGGCGGGAATTCCGGGAATTAATCGAAAAGAAGAAACAGGAACACCAAGACAGGACCTCGAAGAATTATATAAAAAAGGATACCGCTGATCACAAACAGCAGGATAATGAAGTTTATATTTCGGAAAAAAAAGCCATTCAAAAAATATATGATCAGATTATTGTAAACAGCAATATCCCTCCTAAATTTAATGAAGCCAGTTTTGATAATTTTCGCTTTGATGCCATACCTCAGGAAAATGTAAAAAAAGTTAAGGAGATTAAGAGATATTCTGAAAACATACTCACCGCCCTGCAGGGTCCCCAGTCTGTTTACATATACAGCAACTATAATGGTTGTGGTAAAACCCATGTGGCCATAGCCGCCCTTAAAACAGCGGCCCGGTGTTTTGCTAAAAAAATTTTTGATAATAATCCGGTTAAATACAGGCGCCGGGGAATAAGTCTGCGTGATTTCAGCTGGCGGCCGGTATTTTTTATGAGTGAGGTAAATTATCTGTGGAAAAAAAGGAAATATAATACCCAGGATGACCGGCTTAAAGAGGAGCTGGACATTATTGAGCGGGCTGTGATAAATTCAGAGCTTCTGGTTATTGATGATTTTTTTCGGGAACGGGATACTGATTTTGTGTTTGGGAATCTTACGGCCTGGTTAAATCATCGTTATGATTACAACAAACCGGTAATTTTTACCTCCAATGATGATTTTAAAATACTGGCTTTAGAAAATAGAAAAAATCCCTATTATGGAACAAATCATATGAAAGATGCCACCTATCTGGCCTCACGTATCAGTGAAATGACCAAAGGCTATCAGTTTGCTTTCCAGAGTTCTCAGGATTCGGATTACAGACAAAACAATCCTTAAAGGAGATGATGCAGTTTGCTTTCCCGCAGTGAGACTATTATGCGCCTAATTAAAATTCGCAGATTGCTGAAGGATAAAGAACAGAGCCTGAATGAGGTTCCCGATGATTATCATGCTAATCTGAAACAGGAGCTGGATGGCCTTCTGGTCGATATAATTGGGGTCCCGGAGGAAGGAAGGCATCAGGTGCATAGAATAATGGATAAGGTGGTAAAAGGTGACATCAAACCACGTACCGCAGTGGTGGCTCTGCATGAAATTTACAGAGATTTTAATGAAGAACAGCAGGAGAATACACCTGTTGCTGAACTTTATAATGCTGAAACAGACATTGATGGAAGCCAGAATGACTTTGAATCTGAGGATGAAACTGATCCTGATCTTGAGGAACTTTATAACAGTGGATACCGGTAAAAAATTTAGCTTTTTAAAAATAGCAGCTATATTATATAGCATTTATAAATAGCAATAATAAAGAACATAAATAAGATTATCATAAACAAGAATACCATAAACAAGAATACCATAAACAAGAATAAACAGCTGAATAAATGTTGGCCGGAACTGCTGAATTTCTTTAATTACTAATATTAGGAAATATTATAAAATTATTATTTTTTTGCTCCGGCAGGAAATATTTAACAAATATAGAAATATAAACAAAAAGCCGGGGTGAGTTTATGAAGCTAAAACTGGAGAAAGAGAAAATAAGGACCTGGATTTTTCTGGGTATTGGAGTCCTGCTGCTTGTTTTTTTACTCTACAATCAATATTCTAACCACAGTGTAAACGAAAACATTATTGAAGAATCACTGACCGAACCGGGACAGCAAACTGGCGGTAATGTGCAGAATACAGGAAGTGAAGCCAATAAGGAATCGGCGGTCTCCGGTAAAAATAATGATCAGCCAGACCTGAAAACCATCTTAGTTCATGTGACCGGGGAAGTGAGAGCCCCCGGGGTATATGAGCTTGAGTCTGGGGACCGCATAATAGATGCCGTCCACAGGGCCGGGGGGGAGACATTTGCGGCCGAAATGGATTTTATTAATCTGGCAGCAGAGATTAGGGATGGACAAAAAATTGTAATTCCCGGACCTGATGATATTGCTGATAAAGATATGCTGCTTCCAGAAGAAAAAAGCTCATGGGGTCCTGAGGATGAGGGCCTTATTAATATCAATCAGGCCGGGCAGGAAGAACTGCAGGAACTTTCGGGCATTGGCCGGGTTCGGGCCCAGGATATAGTGGAATACAGAACAGAACAGGGCCCCTTTTCCTCCCCGGATGAGCTTACCCAAATACCCGGAATTGGCAGTAAAACTCTGGATTCAATTAGAGATGAGCTGACCTACTGATGGGCCGGCAGCAAAATCTGTGGGGGTCTAAAAAATTTGATTTTAAAAAACGACCTCTGTTCTGGATTGCTGTATTTTTAACAGCGGGGATCCTGGCCGGATATTATTTTGAAGGTGTTCATATTAATATAGCGCTTTTTTTAATCACAGTTACTGGGGCCGGTCTGTTATTTGGTTCCAATAAATCTGTACTCTGCTGTGTGCTGGCCGCTGCTGCGGGATTCTGCCTGATAACCGTACATGAGGTGCGTTATGAGCACCCACAGGCAGTGCATAACTGGAATGATCGGGAAACTGTCGAGGTGATTGGAGAAATCCGTCATGACCTGGAATCCATTGCCGGAGATTATTTGTATCTTGACCCCTTAACCATCGAGGGAACAGAAGTCAGTCATGGTTTGATTAGAATTCCCCGGGCTGAACCTGGTATTTCTGAAAATGGAGCACTGCTCCGGGTTCCCCTGCGGCTTTTTTATCCCGCCCGGCAGAGAAATCCCGGCTCTTTTTGTTACCGAACCTATCTTAAAAGACAGGGGGTGTACAGTCAGGGCCGGGTGGCTGGAGCACCACAGCTGTTAGACCAAAAAAGTTATCCCCTTAAGGACCGGATAATTAAAATTAAAAAAAAGCTGCTGGGGGTGCTGGATTCTTTACTTGAAAAACCCTACCGGGAGGTAATGAAAGCACTGCTGCTGGGAGAAAGAGATAATTTGCCCCCGGAATGGGAACAGTATTTTTCGGGAGCGGGAGCCAATCACCTGCTGGCTATTTCCGGGCTTCATGTGGGATTTATTACTCTTTTTCTTTTTATGGGAGCCAGACTGGTGGGCTGTCCGGAGCTGGGGCGCAATATTTTAATTTCTATTTTTATGCTGATTTATATATTAATCACCGGGGGCCGGTCTTCTGTTATCAGGGCCGGACTGCTGGCGGTACTTTTTATGTGGGCCCCCTATTTTAATCGAAAGGCAGACCTGTTTAATATACTGGGCTTAACAGCTGTGTTAACTCTTTTTATCAATCCCCATGAACTGTTTAATCCCGGTTTTCAGCTGACCTATCTGGTCATAATTACAATTGTACGCTGGACCGGATACCTAAAAGATATGCTGTTTGATTTTTTACCCGATCTGCTTTCTGTTTCTCTGGCCGCCCAGCTGGGATCGGTTATGATTACAGCCTATTATTTTAATATCATTACTCCGGTGGCTCTGCTGACCAACCTCTGGGCAGTGCCCTTCACGGGGCTGCTTGTCGGGGGTGGATTTTTACTTTTAATTCTGGGAACTATATTGGGTCAGTCGGTCTTAATTCTGGCCCGGATTCAGCAGCTGATGCTGGAGATTTTCCGCATAGGTATGGAAGTTATGGGAACCCTGCCCGGTGCTCAGCTGGAAGTGGGCTCCCCGCGGGTACTGGTTATTGTGCTGTATTATGGTTTTCTTTTTTATTTTTCTTTCCTGCTGCCTACCCGGGTTATACCCCGAAAACAAAAAATTAAATCAAAAAAGATTAAAACGGCTGTTATAATTGTAATAATTATTTGTTTTTCGGGGTACTTAATCTCAGTGACCGGCAGCAGCCTGGAGATTATTGTATTTGATGTTGGTCAGGGGGACAGTATTCTTTTGAGTTTACCGGGGGGAGAACAGGTTCTTATAGATGGCGGGGAGCGCAGAAATGGTCTGGATAAAGGGCGGGATGTCCTTTTACCCTATTTTAAAAATCAGGGTATAGATTATCTGGATCTGGTGTTTGTTTCTCATTTTCATTCTGATCATGCCGGTGGTCTAAAAACGGTGATGGAGGAAAGAGAGGTCGGGCTGCTGGTGGTACCGGAGGGTTTTAGACCTGGTTCTTATCCGGAAAAAATTCTTGCAGCCGCCCGCAGAACAGAGACCCCTGTTCGATATGCCGGGCGAAGTGATAGTTTACAAATCGGAGAAGTTAAACTAAAGATTCTGCACCCAAAGGGGGATAAAGATTATCCGGACCGGAATAATAATTCTCTGGTTAAGAGGGTGGTCTATAAGGATTTTGCAATGCTGTTAACCGGGGATCTGGAAGAATACGGGGAACAGGAGCTTGTGGGGGTTAAAGGATCTTTTCTGAGATCTCATATTCTGAAGGTTGGCCACCATGGCAGTAATAGTTCAAGTACTGAAAAATTTCTGCAGGCTGTGGCATCCCGGGAGGGGATAATCTCGGTCGGTGAGAATAACAGGTATGGCCATCCAGACCAGGAAGTTCTGGACAGGTTGAGAGAAAATAATATTCGAAAATGGAGAACTGACCGGCAGGGAGCTGTAATAATTGAGACTGATGGCCGGAGTTATTCAATTGAGGGATTTCTGCCCCCCTGACCTTCAGGCAAGTAGTATCCATTAACAGTCCTGCTTATAGACTAATTTGAATTTAATGATTTCTGTCCTTCTACCATTGCGGCCGGTAAGATATATATGATATTCTAATAACCAGTTATGGATCATCTCCACTTCCGCTGGTAAAAATATTGATATATGCTGCTATTGCTTCATTCACAAAAAGGACTAGCTCCCATCTTCTCTTTCGGTCAAGAAGAAACTAAATTTAACTCAGTTCCGACGGTCCCCAGGTCCTGGTACCTGGAGCGAGTCGCAGTCGTGACGAGCGAAAGGTGAAACAGAAATTTCGTTATTCGTCTTCTTGCCCTCAGTGCGAGGATGGAGTCCTTTGACGCGCTCGATGCGCTAATGCTGGCCCAACCATGTGTATAAATAGAGGAGCAGCGAAATGTTCATATCAGCTGACAGCAGCATATATTAAAAATTTAACGGTGATTATGGAGGAGAACCGAAAAATATTATTTTCTTTAACCATATTATATGAGATTATATGAGGGTGTTATATCTTGAAAAAAGCCAGGAAAATCCTAAACAAACCTCTTTCTGAACAGGAATCTGTATATTTAGTTTATGGGGAAGAAGATTATCTTTTGGAGGAGTTTCTTCAAAATTATATTGATGAGTTTGTTTCTGATGAAATAAAGGGTTTTAATCTCACCCATCTTGAAGATGACAGCAGTGATTTTGCCCGTCAGCTTAAAAATAAAGCCTCAACGGTTCCGGTGGGGGCTGAGAGAAGATTTGTTATAGCACACTGTAAAAATTATTTTGTGCAGAAGAATACTGAAGATGATATTTTAATCTCCCTGCTGTCAAATTTCCCCGAATCCACTATCCTGCTGATAGCTGTTTATGGTGATATAGACCGCAGAATTAAGATAAATAGGGAAGTGAAAAAAGCGGGACAGATTATAAATTTGTCTGCACCCCGGAAAGGACAGCTTGATGAGTGGATAAAAAAACAATTTATCAGAAGGAATAAAGTGGTGGACCGAAAAAGCATTTCCTTTCTGGAATATATGTTTAACAGCAACCTGCTTCAGTTAAATTCAGAAATAGAAAAGATTACCACCTGTTTTCACGAACGGGAAAAGCTGACCTATCAGGATATTAGAAATATTATCAGCAGAGACCGCCTGTTAAAAGATGATATTATATTTTCCTTTGTTGATGCCTTTAGTGAACGAAATAAAGGAAAGGCTATTCAAATACTTAATGAAATGCTGTCCGCGGGAGAGCCACCACTGAGGATACTGGCTATGATAAACAGACAGCTGCGGCTTCTTATTTCGGCCAAAGAGCTGAAATCTGAAGGCCAGACCTACCGGCAGGCTGCTAAAAAGCTGGGAGAACATCCATATCCGATTCAGAAATGTTATAGGTTTTGTGATAATTTTTCTTTTTCAGAACTGGAAAAATTTCTGAGCAGGGCTCTTGAAGCCAACAGGGCACTGGTAACCGGTAAATATGAAAAAAACAGGCTGGCTTTAGAAATAATGCTTCTGGAAATATAAAAAAATCTGGCCGGTCTTAGAAATATGCTTCTGGAATTATGAAAAGTCTTCTGTTTTTTCTGTTATTATAATCAATACTTCCAGGATCATGAAAAAACCACTGATCTTAATAAAATACTTCTGGAAATAAAAAAATCCGGCCTCTGAAAAGGCCGGTCAATATATCATGATTGTCCTGTAAAAAGTTATTTAAGGTAAATCTGCTAAGTCTGCGTGAATCTTTCCACCTAATACGTAGTTTAGCGGGAGTTTTCTTTGGACAATTTAGACAAAGTTATTTTTATCCCGATTATCCTTATCCTGTTAGGAAACACAACTTTAATATTGGGATAACAACTTTTCCCAGGGCAGTCATATCATTTAAATTAATACCAATTTGATTTAGCAAATTTATTTATATAATATCCACTTTTAAAAATTATATAATATCTTCTTTTATCTTCTCTAATAATCCAGAGTATCTAATTACTCCAGTTCATCTAATCCAGAGTATCTAATTACTCCAGTTCATC
>PWDW01000129.1 GCA_003553225.1 Halanaerobiaceae bacterium | reverse complement strand
TATTTGCCTTAGTTTTGATGTTTATTTCTTTCGAATATTTAGGTACCAGTATGGGTGGACTCTTTTCTGAAGGTTATAGAACTGCTCCCTGGAGTATTCATAAGGTCCTGGATTTACTGCGTCATTTATGGGTACCGGTGGTAGTTGTCGGAACAGCAGGTACTGCATCTCTGATCAGGATAATGCGGGGGGTAATGCTGGACGAATTGGGCAAAGATTATATGCAAACAGCCCGGGCAAAGGGTCTTGCAGAGAGAGTAGTGATTATAAAACACGGGGTCCGAATCGCAATTAATCCCATCATAAGTACCATCATATGGATGCTGCCCAGAATTATCTCCGGTGGTGCCATAACTGCTATTGTGCTGAATCTACCCACGATTGGTCCACTCCTGCTAACAAGTCTTTTGTCTCAGGATATGTTTATTGCCGGAAGTGTTATATTACTTCTGGGAACATTGACCATTCTGGGTTCATTTATTTCTGATCTGCTTTTGGCCTGGTCTGATCCCAGGATCCAGTATGAATAATCATATAATTGAATATAAAAAGGAGGGTTAACATAAAGTGGATGATAATATACAGATAAGTGAGACTACAACATCAAATATTAAAAAAGCAGACAAATTTGAATCACTTTCACACTGGCAGTTAATGAAACGAAGATTTTTCCGGCACAGGCTGGCAGTGATATCTTTGGGAATACTGACTTTATTTTATATAGTAGCAATATTTGCCGGATTTTTTGCTCCTTTTAGCACCAGAGCTCGTAATGTTTCTTTACAGACCGCACCTCCTCAGACCATAAATTTTTTTGATGAAGACGGAAACTTTCATTTACGTCCTTTTATATATGGTATGGAGAGGACTCTGGATATGCAGACCTACCAGTCAGTATATGAAATTGATTATGAAGAAAAGCAGAAATTATATTTTTTCAATCGTGGTGAAGAATATAATTTGTTGGGATTATTTAGCACTGATATTCATTTGTTTGGGATTGAAGAAGATGAAATGTTTTATTTAATGGGGGCCGATAGACTTGGTAGAGATCTGTTTTCCCGAATCATCCATGGTTCTAGAATTTCACTTTCAATTGGATTTGTAGGAGTTATTATTAGTTTAATACTGGGTTTATCTCTGGGTGGAATCTCGGCAATGTTTGGCGGACTGGCAGATATTGTTATCCAGAGGATTATTGAAATTCTATTATCTTTACCTCGTATTCCACTGTGGATGGCTTTAAGTGCTTCTTTACCCCCTGGCTGGTCTCCAATCCAGGTTTATTTTGCTATAACTATAATTCTTTCATTGATTACCTGGACCAATGTGGCCCGTATAGCCCGGGGTAAATTTCTTTCTTTAAAAGATGAAGATTTTGTGGAAGCTGCCAGAGCTGCCGGGGCAACTGAATGGTATAATATTGTACATCATTTGATTCCGAATTTTTTCAGTTATGTTCTGGTACAGTTAACTTTATCCATTCCAGCCATGATTATTGGTGAAACTGCACTTAGTTTTCTGGGTATTGGCTTAAGACCACCGGTGGTCAGCTGGGGTGTTCTTCTGGAACAGGCTCAGAGAATGCAGATAGTGGCCATGCATCCCTGGCTTTTACTGCCGGCTATATTTGTTATATTAACAGTGCTGTGTTTCAATTTTGTTGGTGATGGTCTAAGAGATGCAGCAGATCCCTACAGTGATTAGATTTTCAAATTATTACTTAAAGGAGGATCTGAAGTGGAGAATATGAGCTCAAAGGATAGTATACTGGAAGTTAATAATTTAAAAACGTATTTTTACCATGAAGAAGGTATCGTAAGAGCTGTTGATGATATAAGTTTTGATATAAAAAAGGGAGAAACTGTCGGTATTGTAGGTGAAAGTGGATGTGGAAAAAGTGTGACTTCTCTTTCAATAATGCGTCTTGTCCCTCAGCCCCGTGGTAAAATAGAAGGTGGAGAAATATATTTTAAAAATAAAGATAGTGAAATTATTGATTTGATTTCTCTAGATCCAAAAGGAAAAGAAATAAGGAAAATCAGGGGCAATGAGATTGCAATGATCTTCCAGGAACCTATGACTTCTTTAACACCGGTATATACTGTGGGCGACCAGATTATGGAAGCTTTGAAGTTACATCAGAACATGAATAATAATCAGGCGCGAGAAAAGACTGTCCAGCTGCTGGATCTGGTGGGTATTGGTTCACCTGAACAGCGGGTTGATGATTACCCTCATTCACTTAGTGGAGGCCAGCGCCAGAGAGTTATGATTGCCATGGCCTTATCCTGTAATCCAAATTTATTAATTGCTGATGAACCCACCACAGCTCTGGATGTAACAATAGAAGCTCAGATACTGGATCTGATGGATGATCTGCAGGATGAATTTAATATGTCCATAATGTTTATTACACATGATCTGGAAGTAATTGGGGAGATGGCTGAACGGGTTGTTGTAATGTATACCGGTACTATAGTGGAAAAAGCTACTATTGATGATATTTTTTATAATCAGAAACATCCTTATACCAGTGGACTTTTAAATTCAATTCCTAAAATAGGTATAAGAAAACGGTTGACCCCTATTACAGGTTCAGTGCCTGATTTAAAACATCTTCCGGAAGGCTGTTATTTTGAACCTCGCTGTCCGGAGGCAATGGATATCTGCAGGAGTCAAAGACCTCCCCAGTTTTCAATAAAAAAAGATCAAACTGCTAAGTGCTGGCTTTATCAAGAAAAAAGCAAAAAAAAGAGTAGAATTTAAATGAAGGAGGGAGCTTCTTGAAAAAAGAAGATGATGTAATTCTGGAAGTTGAAGGTTTAAAAAAATATTTTCCCATACAGCAGGGAGTATTTAAAAGAGTAGTTGGCCATATCAAGGCTGTAGATAATATAAGCTTTTTTATAAAAGAAGGAGAAACACTGGGCCTGGTTGGAGAAAGTGGATGTGGAAAATCGACCACCGGGCGCTGTGTAAATCGACTATTTGAACCAACTGCCGGGAAAATTAATTTCAAAACAAATTCACACTTTGTAGATATTGCTGCTGCCGGAAAACGTCAATTAAATGAAATCCGCAAAAATATTCAGATTATATTTCAGGATCCCCATTCTTCTTTGGATCCTCGATTGACGGTCCGTAATATTATAGCTGAACCACTTAAATTGTATAATATTGGTTCAAAGGCGGAAAGAACTGCTAAAGTCGAAGATTTACTGGAAAAAGTTGGTTTGAACAGTTATCAGATGAACAGATATCCTCATGAATTCAGTGGGGGACAGCGCCAGAGGATTGGTTTGGCCAGAGCCCTCTCACTTAATCCCAAATTAATTATTTGTGATGAACCGGTTTCTGCTCTTGATGTTTCAGTACAGGCTCAGGTACTGAATCTTTTTGAAGATTTACAAGAAGAACTGGATTTGACATATTTGTTTATTGCTCATAATTTAAGTGTTATTGATCATATTAGTGATAGAGTAATGGTTATGTATTTAGGGAAAATTGTAGAAATTGCAGATTCGGACAGTATCTATCAGGAACCATCTCATCCTTATACAGAAGCCCTTTTGGGAGCAATTCCGGAAGGAGATCCCAGAAAAACCAAAAAAAGGGCCCCATTACCTGGAGATGTCGGTGATCCTTCTGATCCACCACCAGGATGTAATCTTGCTCCCCGGTGTCCTTATGCAAAAGACAGGTGCAGTCAAGAAGAGCCAGAATTAAAAGAAATACCGGGTAAAAAAGATCATTATGTCAGCTGTTTATTTGCTGATGAACTTGAACTAACAGGTTATACTCAGTTAATTGAAAAAGATTAGTCAAATAAAAAGTTAATTATATAGACCTATTAATTAATTTGATTCCTTTTAAGTTTTTTCAAGTATTCAAGAATGAAGGAAATAAAGGAGTGATAATATGCCCGAAAAAAATAACCTGAAATATCTCAAAAAAGCTGATCCAGGTTCTATTGAAACAGATCAGCAGGTTATTAAATCAGTACAGCAAATCCTTAATAAAGTTCGTGACCATGGTGATGAAGCTTTATATGAGCTGACAAAGAAATTTGATAACGTGGAACGTAAACAGCTGCGTGTTGATGAGAAAGAGATAAAAGAGGCAGAAAAGAGTCTTTCTAAAAGTAAAAAAGAAGCAATTGATAATACTATAGCAAATGTGTTTGAGTTTCATCAGGAACAGTTAACTCACCTATCTAGTTTTGAAAAAGAATTTCGATCAGGAATAAAAATGGGTACTCGACTTGTACCCCTGCAAACAGCAGGTGTATATATACCGGGGGGACGGCATCCGCTGGTTGCTGCTCCGGCAATGTCAATTGTCCCCGCAAAAATTGCTGGAGTCCAAAAAGTGATATCCTGTGCACCTCCTCAAAAAGATGGGGCAGTTCAGGCCGCACAGCTGTATGCTATGGTAAAATCAGGAGCTGATGAGATTTACTGTGTTGGAGGTGCTCAGGCTGTGGGAGCTATGGCCTATGGCACCCAATCTATCCCTGCAGTTGACAAAATTTGTGGTCCGGGAAATGTATATACAACTGAAGCAAAACGCCAGGTTTACGGAAAAGTTGGTATTGATTTTTTGGCCGGTCCAACTGAGGTACTAATTATAGCAGATAAATCAGTCTCACCTGCACTGGTAGCCACTGATTTAATATCACAGGCAGAACATGATCCTAATTCCCGGCCTATTTTAATTGATTTTGATGAAGAGCATGCTCGTGAAGTAATGAATGAATTTACTGCTCAGCTGCCTGAGTTTAGAACCAAAAACACCGCCCGGAGCTCATGGGAGAAAAATGGAGAAGTGGTAATTGTTTCTTCCAGAAAAGATGCTGCTGATCTGGCTAATGAATATGCCATGGAACATCTGCAGTTAATGGTTGATAAACCTCGCGAGCTTATGGAAGAGATCTATAATTATGGCTCTCTTTTTATAGGCAATTATTCACCAGTAGTATTTGGTGATAAAGCAGTGGGTACCAACCACAGTTTACCTACTCTTGAAGTAGCAAAATACAGTGGAGGAATAAATGTAACAACCTATTTGAAATTTCTCACCCATCAGGAATTAACAGCTGAAGGTGCAGCCAGCATTGCTCCCTGGGCGGCACGGATCTGTCAGCTGGAAGGTACCCATGGACATCAGGTCTCAGCTGAAGAGCGGATTCCGGCAGATTCAGAATACTGGTCAGATTATGCAGATCAGGGTTCCAGATATCCAAAATAAGTTCCTAAAATAAACATAATCACAATATATAATTAAAATTCTACAAGGGGAGAGTTGAAAAAATGACTGGAAGAAGCCCGAAAACCATGTGGTGGAATAAACCCCTTAGAATTGTCCAGACTGTTTTAAGAGAACCAGATATTAAACAATATGATCCTGAAGCTGTTATAAATTATCTAAATGATGTTAAGGCAAATGTATTGGTGGTTAATGGTGGTGGTATTGTAGCTTTTTATAATTCCAGGGTCAAACCACATTATAAAAATTGTTTTGCAGAACCTGAACAGGATATTTTAAAAAAATTAATCCCTCTTGCCCACTCACACGATATTAAGGTTATCACAAGGGTGGATTTTAGGGGGGCTAAAAAATACATATATGATCAGTATCCTGAGTGGTTTAGCCGTAAAGCCGATGGTTCACCACACATGACCGCTGGTATCTATGCTGCCTGTCCCAATTCACCTTACCGCCAGAAACATGCTTTAGAGATTATCAAAGAACTATTAGAAGATTATCAGGTTGATGGTATATGGGAAAATGCTGCCAGTTTTGGTGGTAAATGCCACTGCAAATACTGTCAGGAAAAATTTGAAAAAACAACAGGTGAAGATATTCCTGAGGAAGAAAACTGGGATAATCCGGTATTTAGAAGGTATCATCAGTGGCGTCATAACTGTAAAAGTGAGCAGAGCAAACTATGGAAAGAAACTATTAAATCCTGTGGAGAAAAGGCTTATTGTTCAGAATATCCCGCTCTAAATATGCCCGGTTGGGCTTTTCACGGAGCACTTGATATTGACAAACAGGCAAAATACTTTGATTTTTTGCTGGGTTGCTGCTTTATTATTGGGCGGGGCTCCTGTGGTTCTCCGCTTTTACAGAATCCAATCTGGAACTCTCTGGAATTAATAAAACATCTGCGAAGTGCTGCCCCGGCCAAAACACCGGTAGCCCTCTTTTCACATCTAAAACAGACTTCCCGTTATACATCAGAACCAGCCGGAGATTTGAGTTTTTATCTTCAGGCAGGTCTGGCAGCAGGAGGTTCCTTCTGGGACTGCACTTTTGTTGGCCAACATCCCGGGCAGGCTAAAGATAGAAGAAACATACCGATAATAAGGGAGTATTTTAATAAACATCAGAAAAGAGAAGATTTACTCAATAATGTAAGAAATGCAGCTGATATAGCCCTGGTTCATTCACATAAAAGTCAGGATAGATTTGGTGATGACAATCCAGATAAAGACGATTATGTTACCCATGTGCGAGGATGGGAAAAAGTGCTCCTGGAAAATCAACTTGCTTTCACCATAATTCCTGACAGTAAAATAACAGAAAAACACCTTGAAAAGTTTTCCTGTATAATTCTGGCCAATACGGCCTGTTTATCAGATGAACAGTGTTCTCTATTGCTGAATTATCTTAAAAAAGGTGGAAGGATAATAGCTACCTTCGAAACCTCTCTCTATGATGAAAACTGGAATAAACGCCAGGACTTTGGTATATCTAAGGGCCTTGGTATAAAATATCGGGGTATAACCAGTGGATCTCTTCCTTCATCATATTTGTGGGTAAAGGGAGAACGTTCTTTTAACAGAGTATTTGGTGATACAGATATGATTGATAATAACGGAAAAATATGTTATATAAAAGCAAAAAATGAAACAGAAACAGTGATCACCTTAACACCTGAAATTCACCAGCAGCACCCGGAAAATGCCTGGCTGCCGGAATATAATTCAGGAAATCCTGTAGTTACTTTCAATAAATTTCACCAGGGAAAAGCAGCCTATCTGGCAAACCAAACAGATAAAAATTATTTTACTGATGGTGATCCTGATTACAGCACCTTATTACTGAACACTATTAAGGAGGTATTTTCAGATAAAGACTTTACATTTCAGACAGAGGCTCCTGCCTGTGTTTATGCGGAATATCTGGAACAGGTAGATCAGCAGGGAAATCCGCAGAAATTATTAATTTCTTTAATAAATGTGAGCGGCAGCCCCGGCCGTCCCCTTAAAGAGCCTATACCAGTGACTGATATCAAGGTTAAAATTAATCAAGAAAAATATGATAAATTTAAAGATATCTACCTGCTGTCTGATCAGAAAAAACCTGACTATCATGAAGAAGATAAAAAACTGATTATCAAAATAGAAGAATTAAAATCTTTTTTAACAATCTGTATCGAATTATAAAATCAGAAGCTATCATTTAAAGTGCAGGTGGTATGTCGAAAAACAGCTTTTAGCCAGGAATGGTGGAAGGCTGTTTTTTGCTTTTTTTGAAATTCTGGAAGAAATGCTTCCATAAATAATATTTGTTATTTATTCTAATAATTTAAAAAAAATGATTGATCTTTTTACCAAGATAACTTTATTTAGTTACTTTTCGAATTTAGGTACAAATGATTTTTAGGTAAAATCTGAATTAAAGTCAGAAAGAAACAATAAAATTTTTAATTCCGGGTTGAAAAAACAGGAGTCTAAGTAAATATATGGAATATATAAAATTATCAGCCTTTTATTCTATAATGCGGGATAATTTTTCTGCTGTACTAAATTATCAAGAAATATCAGCAAAAATTATTAAATACCATAATAATTTACATTTCAGGAATAAGAGAAGATTGAAAATAGTTTTTAATTCACATGATTCCATAATGCGGGAAAATAAAATAAAAGGCCAGAATAATTGACATCAAATAAAGGCCGTGGTATATTATAATTAAGTTAAGAGAAGGTGTTCTATAATGCGGAATTACAAGACCATAAAATTTTTTATAGTTGAATATTAATTTGAAGAAAATCATAATTTTATATTAAAAAATTATTTACAATCTATTTTCCAAAAATTAATATTTAATTTTAACTACAATAATATAATTCCGTATTATGGAACACTGATATTATTTCTGGTTGCTGGATTAATATTTATAATTTTTTTATTACAGATAATTTTAAAAATAAACCAGAAAAATTACCGAATAAAATAAATATTTCAGGAGGCTGGATTGATGAAAATTACTCTTTTAGAACCCTTATCTATTT
>PWDW01000226.1 GCA_003553225.1 Halanaerobiaceae bacterium | reverse complement strand
TGGGAGCGAGATATGAAATTGATAAAGGAGTCAGGTCTTGATATAGTACGTTTTGGAGAATTTTCCTGGTACTGGATTGAACCTGAAGAAGGTAAATTTGATTTTTCAGGCTATGATCGTTTTATGAATATTGCCGATAAACTGGATCTTAAAACTGTACTCTGTACTCCCACTGCTGCAGTTCCCACCTGGGTACATAAAAAATATCCGGAATCTAAATTGAAAAATCAACATGGAGAAACTACTGATCGAGGCCGGCATATGACCTGTTATGATCATCCTGAAGTAAAGAAACTGGCTCAAAGGATGATTGTTAAACTTGCTGAGAGGTACAGGGACCATCCGGCTTTAATGGCCTGGCAAATCGGTAATGAACCGACTTTAGGAGAATCCTGCAATAAAGATAATTTATTCGGTTATAATCCGGAAACAGTAAACAAGTTTCGTGATTATTTAAAAGATAAATATCAGATACTGGATAAGTTAAATGAGAAATGGATACATAATTTTTGGAGTCGTTCTTATTCTTCCTGGGATGAAATTGAACCTCCCAAAAAGCCGAATAATCCCGGCCTATGGTTAGAATGGTTAAGATTCAGATGTAAAAATGTTGTGGATTATATTAAATGGCAGTTAAAATTGCTGAGAGCAGTAAATGAAAATTTCATTATTGGTACTAACATTCCTGAGACAGGGCCCTTAAATAGTAGTTTGTATGGCCAAAATTACTGGGACCAGTGTAAGGGGCTTGATTATGTGGGTCTGGACATTTATGCTTACCGGGATGATGAGTATTTAGTGAGAAAGAAGATCGGTTATTCCTGTGATTTATTAAATTCTGCCGCTGATTCGGCTGGAGCTGATTTCTGGATCAGTGAAACTCAGGCCGGACCACATAGAAGGCCCTGGAGGATGTCTTTTGTGGGTGGATTGTGGGGGCCGGAATTCCTGAAAAGATGTACAGAGGAATTTGTAACTCATGGTGCTGATAAAGTGCTCTATTTTTTATGGAGACCTGTACGCAGTGGAGCTGAATTTGGTATGAACGGGATGGTTAATTTTGATGGAACTCCCCATGAAATAACCAGATCGGTAGAACAAACTATTAAAGAAGCAAAGGGAAAAGTAGGTAGTCAAAATAATAAGCAGACAATTTATCTGCATTATTCCCGGGATAGTTTACACATGGGAGCTGGTTATGACCCAGATGATACCGGGAATAGTACTTTAAAAGGCTGGTATAATTTAATTACGGATCTTGGTTACAGGGTTAAATTTATAAATGATGATGATTTACTGGCCAGACAGTGGGAAATAGATGAAATATTATTGCTTCCTTATACTCTGGTAATGAGTGATCAATTAAGCAAGAAAATAGGTAATATTATGGAAAATGGAACGAAAGTGATTTCCGGATTTGCCCCCGGTTTTTTTGATGAATATGGGCGCTGCAATTTAACATGTCCGGGAGAAGAATTGGAAGATAAAATTGGTGTAAGAATTAAAGGATATGATATTAAAGAAGGATCAGGAACTCCTTTTTTAAAGGACAGGGATACAATTAAGTTAGATGTATTATATAGTGAAATTGATGTTATCAGGGGAGAAGTCCTGCTTTCAGATAGTACTGATAAACCGTTAATCGTTGGCAATGAAAATGTTTTTTATTTTGCTTTTGATATGGGTACTTTGTATAATAATAATGGGGATAAGAAAGGAGAATTGTTAAGAGATATTATTAAAAGAACGGTAAATATTTAAGCTCTTTAATCTTTCCCGAGGAGGTTGTGGTATATGATTTATAAGGAACTGGGTAACACTGATGTGAATCTGAAAGAATTTTAACTTTAATTAATATCCCCAAAATAGAATGGTGACATTTGTCCTCCCTCTATAATCTGACCCCAAAAGGGTATTATTTTATTAGGGAAGGACCAGTGCCCTAAATGTAAATAAATGTTGAGCCAATATAACTTATAGAAGCATGTAATTTTTTCCTGCAGGGAAAAGCTTTCAGCTAGCGCCAAATTTAATCCTGGATACTGCATTATAAGATTATTTGAAATAGCAGAGAGAGATTATTTTTAAAAAAGGAGAACACAGCATGGTAAAAAAAATAGATTTATCTCCTGCAAAATGGATTTGGGTTCCTTCAGAAAGAACTCTGCCCAACACATTTGTTCTCTTTAGAAAAGAATTCAGATTAGATAAAAAACCTATTGATTGTAAAGGAAAGATATTAGCCAACAGCAGGTATAAATTGTTTTTAAATGGCCAACGTATTCAGTGGGGGCCTGCCCCCTCGGATCCTCGTTATCCTGAAGTAGATCCTATAGATCTGAAGGATATATGCAAAAAAGGGAAAAATACTATAGGAGTAGAAGTCCTTTATTATGGCCATGGAGAAGGCACCTGGGTAATGGGCAAACCCGGATTTATTATGAAGTTAAATATAATATTTAAAAGCAGCAGTAAGTTGATTTATACAAATGAAAATTGGAAATGTCATATTGATCGCAGTCATCCCCCGGGACAATATAAAAGATGGTATTTGCGTTCTTTACAGGAAATTTTTGATGCCCGAAAACATCCTGCAAATTGGAAAGAAAATGAATTTAAAGAGAAGCAAAAATGGATAAATGCTGTGGAATTGCCATCTGAGGCCAATAAACCTTCCTTAGGTAGCGATTATCCAGATTATTTATATGATAGTGGTCCACAAAATGAAGAAAAAATGTACTTAACAAATCGCAGTATACCCTTAATGAAAGAAAAATTGATTTATAGTAACAGTATTAAACAAAAAGCAATAGTTAAGTGGAAAAAAGATCCCGATAATTGGTTTGATTTTCGAGTTCCTGATTCATTTGAAATTATTCAGCAGGATAAATATAATTTGACAAAAAATGATGAATGGTGGGAACTACCTGAATTGGAAAAGGAAAATTTAGCTTACTCTCTTATATTTTCTTTTGAAGAGCAAATGGTGGGTTGGCCGTTGTTTACAATAGAAGCACCAGAAGGAACAATTATAGAATTAATAACTCAGGAGGCCCATGATCTCGAAAATAAAGCCTGGCTGGATACTCATTACTATACCTGGTCCCGTTTTATATGCAAAGAGGGAATTAATAAATTTGAAACTTTTGATTTTGAATCTTTAAAGTGGATACAACTTCATATAAGAAATTTTAATGAAAAGATAAAAATTAAAAATATTGGTGTCCGCAGGAGAAAATATAAATGGAATAATAAAACCGTTATAGAATGTGCAAATAATAAACTAAATAGATTATTCCAGGCCTGTATTAATACTATAGATAATAATGCTCAGGAGACATTGGTGGATGGAATGGGAAGAGAACGCCAGCAATATAGTGGTGATATTGGTCATGAACTTCATGCCATAAGATATTTATATGGAGCCAAAAAATTTAGTTCCAGGTATATTAAAAGTTTTAGTGATGGACAAACAAAAGCAGGATATTTTATGGATTGTTGGCCGGCTTATGATAGGATAGTTCGAATACCTCAAAGAGAAATGGGATTATCAGCCTGGGGCCCACTACTTGATCATGGCCTCCAATTTATATTTGATTGCTGGAATCATTATAATGAGACAGCGGAGCTTGGCATAGTAGAAAAGACATATCCTAAATTAAAAAAGTTTGTTAATTATTTATTAACCTTGAAGAAACAAGATGGGCTATTACCTGTAAAAAATATAGGTGTTCCCCAGGTATGGATTGATAATTATTATGATAAACAAAAACACAAAAAATGTGCTTTTAATTTATATTTTATTTCTATGATAAAAAATGCTTTAATTCCTATAGCAAAAACTTTAAATAAAGAAAAAGATATAGCTTTGTTTCAAGAAGTTTTTAATAACTTTTATGAAAATATAAAAAAGAGTTTTTGGTCAGAACCTGATAACTCGTATATTATAAATTTACCCTGGTTAGATAATGAAGATAAACAATTATTTGGTGAACGTTCTCTTTCTTTAGCTCTGCTGTATGATTTATTCCCAGCTGACGAAAGTCAAGAAATGATTGACTTGCTAAAGGTTAAACCGGATAATTATATTCCCTCATTCCCCGCTAATGCAGGTTGGCGTTACTGGGCTCTGGCCCAGGAAGGGTGTATGGATATAATCTTTAAAGAATTTAAAGAAAAGTGGTCTAATTTAGATTCAGTATTGAAAAATAATGCTATTCAGGAACATTGGGAGGTCAGTCCTGATTCTACAGGGCAATGGAGTCATGCAGCAGTTGCTCCACTTTATATACTTTTTATGGAAATTGCAGGAATTAAACCAACAGTTCCTGGTTTTAAGGAGCTAAAAATCCAGCCTAAAATTGATAATATGGAAAAATTAGATTTATTACTGCACCCTGTTAATGGTACAATACATTTTCAATTTAATAAAGACAAAAATTTTTTAAAGGTAAATTTACCGAAAAACTGTAGGGGAGAAATTATTTTACCGGACTCCAGAAAACATGATTTATCACCGGGAGGTAATGTATTTCAATATAAATAAACAATTTGACCTCCTCCCCGCCCTTATTCAAGGACTTGGCTGGTTCAATTAGAATTCGGTAAAAATAAACGTATATTTCCTGTATAGTCCTGCTTGGAGGGAAAGCAGCAGGTACAATAAGATAGCTTTAGATAATGTTAGACAGCGCTTGATATCAAAAAGCCCCCTTTTAAATTAAACACATAAGGGGCTTTTTTAAATCGGTAACTTATTTAAGTTCATTCCATTTTTACACCAAATCACAGGCTTCTTCCGGCATCCAGTGTTCTTCCTGGCCATCCCATTTGACATTACAGCCGATGGGATTTGTGACCTGGGTGCTTATTTTCTGTCCGGACAGATGTTCACTGAGAGCATTTTCCAGGTCATTTACGGTCATTTTTTCCGGTTCCCGGGGGTTGTCTATACCCCGACCGGTATAAATAAGCTCTCTGTTTTTATCAAAAACAAAAAAGTGAGGAGTTCGCAGGGCCCCATAGTCCCGTGCTGTATCCTGGGTTTCGTCCCGTAGATATGTCCAGGGAAAGTCTTTTTCGTCCATTCTTAAAATCATGTGTTTAAAGGAATCTTCTTCATAGGTGTTAACACTGTTGGAATTGATGCCTACAAATTCAACTCCCTGAGGTATAAATTTTTCAGCAGTTTCTCTGGTTATTTCATCAGAGCCGGTGACAAAAGGACAGTGATTACAGGTAAAAAAGACAACAAGTACTTTAGCTTCAGCAAAGTCATCCAGGGTATATATATTACCATCTGTTGCCGGGAGAGCAAAATCAGGAGCCCGGTCTCCTATTTCAAGTGTAAAAGCCATTTTTATATCACCTCAATTTATGTATTCAATATTTTTTAGTTGAATCCTGCAATATTGTACAGAATTCAAAAATTATTTTAAAATGGCAAAAAGAGATTTGCATTTTCAAAAAGATATTTGTACGAAAATAAATGAAGAAAATGCCAATCATATTGCATATTGAAGGTCTCCTGCAGGAGTAAACTTTCAGCAAAAATGTTGTTCTTTCCCCTTGACATGGGGCAATAATTCAGTTATTATATAACTGCAATATAAAATTTTCCGGTGAATAAAAACCTATTTTGTGCCCGTAGCTCAACTGGATAGAGCGACTGACTACGGATCAGTAGGCTGGGGGTTCGAATCCTCCCGGGCACGCCAATTTGCCAGATTCATACCAAAAGGATTGAGTATTGATAGTAATAATAAAGATAATGGTTAAAAACCGGGAAACCTCCCGGCTTTTTATTTGCCTGTTCTGATTTTATATAATTCAATATATTACAGGATGTGACCCAGTTCATGAAGCCGGTGGAAGCTGCTGATGAAAAATATATGAAGCTGGCCCTAAAAGAGGCTAAAAAAGCTTATTCACAAAAAGAAGTTCCTGTTGGTGCGGTAATTGTAAGAAAAGGAGAGGTCATAGGCAGGGGATATAATCTGAAGGAAAAAAAACAGGATCCCACCTCTCATGCTGAGATGATTGCCCTCCGGCAGGCAGCTAACTATTTGCAGAGCTGGCGGCTGAATGAATGTACTTTTTATGTTACTCTGGAGCCCTGCACCATGTGTACCGGTGCTTTGCTGCAGGCTCGAGTTAATCGCCTTGTTTTTGGAGCTTTTGATGAGAAAGCAGGTGTATGTGGTTCTCTTTATAATTTACCTGAAGATGAACGTTTTAATCATCACCTGCAGGTTATAAGCGGTGTCCTGGCCGCAGAAAGCAGAGAACTTCTGCAGAATTTTTTTGCTGATTTGAGATCTGATTGACAGCCGGGAAGGGTGGGTGAGTCTGGCTTAAACCGCTCGACTCGAAATCGAGTAGGCATTTTACTGCCTCGGGGGTTCGAATCCCTCCCCTTCCGCCATTATTCTTTAAAATGATACAGGCCCGGGAGATATTCTTACCAACTTTCAAAAAAGATTTTAAAATCATTTTAAAAAACTGAATATAATAAAAATTACTAATATATAGGACGGTAGCTTCAGCTCTGATGCTGTCCCCATGTAAATGGTTAACTTATTTTTTTTATGCAGCTTATTATAATAAAAAATAATATTATAATTATAATCAATTTATAATTTGTTTATATAGAGGATATTGTCATTTTTTATTGAAGTTTTATAATACAGATAAAAACATGAGAAAAAATGAGTTTGAGTTATCGTTTTTTCGGGCATTTATTCTTGATTATTCCTAATATGCAGAGAAGGGGTGGAGTAAATTATGAAAAGAGAATATTCCCTGTTTTTTGTTCTTTTTATTGCTGTTCTTATCGGATTTTTTGCTTATAGTACTCTTGAATACATTGATATAGAGGGAAGTAATCGTCAGGTTGAGCTGGGTGAGATATTCACAGAAGCACAGCAGACCGGTATGGAAAATGAGAATAGAGAAGAAGGCAGTGATATGCAGGATACAGATGAGGATGTATCTCCAGAGTGGCAGTTTTCAAATATATTTTCTGATATTGCTGAAGATGTAAATGAGGGAGTTGTCAGAATTAATACCCGGGCTGAAGCTGATCGTGATTCCTGGTATTTTTTCGAGGATGATGATTTTTTTGATTTCCCGGAGCCCAATGAGGATGAACCGAATTTTAGAGAAGGTTTTGGTTCAGGAGTGATTATTTCTGAAGATGGTTATGTAGTCACCAATGAGCATGTTATTCATGACAGCAGTGAAATTGAAGTTGAAATTCCCGGATTTGCTGAACCAAAAGCGGCTGAACTTATCTGGGGTGAGTTTTCTCTGGATCTGGCACTTCTAAAAGTGGAAACCAATGAAGAACTGGAGACTATCCCCCTTGGGGATTCAAGCAAAATACGGCCGGGAGACTGGACGGTAGCGATAGGTAATCCTTTTGGTTATGAGAATACGGTCACCGTAGGAGTTATTAGTGCCCTGGAACGGCCCATTAATATTCCCACCCCTGAAGGAGGTCGTAATTATCGCAATCTTATTCAAACAGATGCTGCAATCAATCCCGGAAATAGTGGAGGCCCCCTGTTAAATATTAAAGGTGAGGTTATTGGTATAAATACTGCGGTGAGTGTTGTAGGGCAGGGAATAGGTTTTGCCATTCCCATTAATACGGTCATTGATTTTATTGAAGAACTGGAAGAGACAGGAGAGATTGTTCGCCCCTGGCTGGGTGTTTCCTATCGAGATATACCGGAGCATATGGTAGAAGTTCTGGATCTGCCGGACAGGCAAGGAGCCCTGGTGGTTGATGTATTACCGGGTACACCTGCTGAAGAAGCGGGCCTTCAGAGTGAAGATGTGATTATAGAACTGGCCGGACAAAGAGTAGAGGAATATTTTGATCTGGGAAATATCATGATGGACCTGGAAGTTGGAGAACTGGTGGATATTGTAATTATACGTAATGGAGAAGAACGGACTTTGACAGCTACAATTGGCAGGATGCCGGAGGAATACTGATGGAGGTTTAGTAAATGACCCGTTATTTAATATACTTTGCTCTAGTTTTATTTGCCCCCCTGATCATACTTCTATCTCGTTCTATTATAAGTTATATTTATCAGTGGTTTTTTCCCGGACCGGATAAATTCAATGCTATTTTAAGAAAGAGGAATAGACTGCATGATTGGGATATAAACCAGTGCAGTCTGACCTCTTTATTTGGGTATCAGGAATTGAAATTTGACCTTGAGGAGCTGAATCCCGAACAAAAAAAATATACCCTGATGCTGGAATCCCGTGCAGTTTTGGGTAAGGTTAAAATATGGCTGCCCCAGGATATGTCACTGG
>PWDW01000216.1 GCA_003553225.1 Halanaerobiaceae bacterium | reverse complement strand
TTCCATACTCGATTTTATGGGAACCTCCATTTCGGATTCAGTTATACCATAAGAGGCCAGTATCTCTTCCTGCCCGGCCGGTACTGCCCCACCGTGACTGCCCATTGCCGGCACCAGAAAGGGCCGGGCCCCCAGATCTTTTAAGTTCTTAATCAGCTCGGATAATATTAACTTTATATCAGTAATTCCTCTGCTGCCCGCAGTCAGGGCCACCCGGTCCCCCGAACCTAGCTGTTCGGGAAGCATTGAGTGGTTAAACTCCTGTTTAATATGGGCGGGAATATCCTCAATTCTGGTCCGGTCCAGTTTCTGTTTTATTTTGGTCAGCTGTATATTCTGTTCCTGCATCATTTTATATCCGGCACCCCTTTTTTTAAGTATTTTTTTATCTGACAGCTTTATGGGACATCTTTCTAATAAATATTATACCCTGATTATTTTTGTTTTAAAATGTTTCAAAAATAGCAAAATAGCAAATTAAAACAGCTAATCAGGGGTCAGGTATCTGATGTTTAAGAATCTTCTTTTTGTTCACTCTGTTTACTGTTTTTGTGAATTAGCTGATTGGCCCGGACAATAGATTTTTCACCAAATTGATCTTTGATTTTATCCACGGTTTCTGCAACAGCACCATCCTGGTCTGAAAATAAAGACAGCTGAAGGTGATGCCGGGCAATCAGGCTGCTGACTCCTATACCCAAAAGCCGCACCGGTTTATCCAGAAGACCGTGATTCTGAATTAGTTTTTTTCCCTGTTCATAAATTGTTTTGGTATCATAAAAAGCCTGAGGGCTGGTTGTCTGACGGGTCAAAGTTGTAAAATCCCCATACCTAATTTTTATAAAAACGGTTTTCCCGCATAAACTTTTTTTCCTTAATCTGCGGCCCACCTTATCACTTAAGGCCATCAAAACCGAAAAAATTTTTTCACTGTCCTGCAAATCTCTGCGGAAAGTAGTCTCATGGCTTATTGATTTACACTCCTCACTGACCTGTACGGCCCGGTCATCATGCCCCCGGGCCAGTTTATAAAGCTGATGGCCAAATTGGCCCAGAAGAGATGTCAGTTCCTGTTCTGAAAACTGTTTTATATCGCCAATAGTCCGCATACCCTGATTTTGCAGAATCTCTTCGGTTTTCTCTCCTACACCCCAGATTTTATCAACAGGCAGGGGATCCAGAATCTCCGCAATTTCATCCTCCCTTATGACCTTAAAGCCATCCGGTTTTTCCAGATCAGAGGCCAGCTTGGCCAGAAATTTGTTGGGAGCTAAACCTATTGAAGCCACCAGATCCAGCTCCTGTTTTATGCTTGTTTTAATCTTTTTTCCAATCTTCCGGGAGGGGCCAAAAAGACGGTGACATCCTTTAACATCAAGAAAAGCCTCATCAATAGAAATTTTTTCAATACGGGGGGTAAACCGGGACATAATTTCAAATATACACTGTGAAATTTCCTGATAGCGCTCCATTCGGCCCGGAAGGAAAACAGCATCAGGGCAGAGTTTGCGGGCCTCCTTGATGGGCATTGCTGAATGAACCCCATACTGACGAGCAGCATAGGAAGCAGTGGAGACCACCCCCCGGTCACCCAGACCGGTACCCCCAATGATTACCGGCTTCCCTTGCAGCTCAGGATTATCTTTCTGTTCAACTGCGGCATAGAAAGCATCCATATCCACATGAATTATATCTAAAGCCATTTTTTAGCTCCTTCTGGAGCCGGTGTGGGCCGGTCCTGCATACAAATTGTTTAACCGGACCCTAAATCCTCATCAACCCTGTTTTTGCTTCCGGCTTTATTTGAATTATATTACTAAACCCAGCTAACCGCAAACATCTTTTTGTTTGCTTAAAATTAGCTTAAGGGGGCAGGAATTCTGCTAAAAGCAGAGAATTTATTAAATACAGATAACAGCTCATTTTTCAGGTCAGTTTTATTTCAATTTTTTAATTGTTTGAAAAGTAAATTCCTGATGTTTTAAATTAAATATATTATCCCACCTTAATCCTGATTGGAAATAACGGTGGAAATTTACAAAAATACACAATTAACCAAAAAAGTCCCCTTCTTAAAAAACTAAAAATGAGTGGGTATAAGGGGGATAAATTAACTTTTTGAGGGAGGAGCAAACAGAAATGCAGAACAGAGGCAGAGGGATTATTGTTTTTACTCTTGTTTTAATTCTTCTAACATCAGCCGGGCTGGCTGCAGCAGATGATCTCATATCTCGGGCCCGGGATGAATTTTACAGAGAAAATTATGAAATAGCCGAACAGCTTTGGCTGAAACTTCTGGAAAGAGAAGGACAGAATTGGGAGATAAATTTCTTTTTGGGTATGATCAATCTCAGAAAAAATAATCTGGATAAAGCTGCTAATTATATGGAACAGGCCTACAGGAGAACCGATGATGATTATTATACTCTGACCAATTATGCCCGTATTCTTTACCGGAAAAATGAATATGAAGCAGCACAAAATATACTGGATCAGATACCGGTGGAAAAACAGGATTTCAATGAACAGTATTATAATCTTTCCGGTCTGCTGGCCCTGGCTGAAAACAACCCCGAAAAAGCAGAGCAATATTTCAAACAGGCAGCTGATCTAAATCCAGAAAATTATTATGTGCTTAACAATTTGGGACTGGCCCAGATAAGAAGGGGCAGCTACGAAGAAGCCAGAGACAACCTAAAAAAAGCCGTGGCTCAACAGCCGAAAGAAGCTTATATTTATAACAATTTGGGGATTAGTTATGAAAACCTCGGACAGCTGGAACAAGCCAAAGAAAATTACCAAAAAGCTCTAGAGATCGACCCCGAACACCACAGAGCAGAAATGAATTTAAACAGAGTCCTTTCCCAAATAAACGAGCAGTGAATTTGCTATTTTAAAAATAGGGCTCATCTCCCCTTCTATTGATGAAAAACATTGATATATGCTGCTATTGCTTTATTCACGAAAAGCCTAATTTCCATCTTTTCTTTCAGTCAAGAAGAAACTAAATTTAGGCAGGAAAAGCTAAACAAATGTGTGGATAAACATACATTCTATCCACATTTTGTGGATAAGTAATCACAGAAATCAAACATCTGTTCCTGTTTTGAGGGTGAAGACTGATTATCAAGTTGATTTTAAATTTTATGATTTTGGGATTCAGTCAGGTTTCTGAACTGTTTACAATAGGGTCACCCATATTATGTATTTTCAGCATATTGGTTTTACCTGTTAGACCTGTGGGGATACCTGCTATTATAACTACCGGATCTCCCTGGTCTACCAGGCTGGTGGCCTGTGTACACTCGATTAATTTAGATAATAAGCTTTCCAGTTCTGAAACAAATTCAGCTTCTACCGGAAAGACCCCCCAGGATAAATTTAGCTGTCTGGTAATCCGGGGATCAATAGTGACCGCAATTATAGGTGTATCAGGTCTGAATCTGGCAATCATGCGGGCCGTGTTTCCCGATTTTGTGCTTACTGTTATAGCCCGGGCCGAAATCTCATAAGCAGCGGTAGTTGCTGTTTTCCCTATAATATTAACAACCTCTTTTTCAAAATCGCCCCAGTCTTTATTATAATATTCCTTTTCATAATCAATTTCCTGTTCAGTTTTTAAAAGTATATCTACTAAAGTCTGTAATGACTTAATAGGATATTGCCCCGCGGCTGTTTCTCCAGACAGCATAACAACATCTGTTCCATCATAAACTGCATTGGCCACATCCGATGCTTCGGCCCTGGTGGGAATAGAATTTTTATTCATTGATTCCAGCATCTGAGTGGCTGTGATCACCGGTTTCCCCAGCTGATTGCATTTTCTGATAATCTTTTTCTGAATACCGGGTACTTCACTGAGCGGTAATTCAACCCCGAGGTCACCGCGGGCAACCATAAGTCCATCTGCTGCTTCAATTATATGATCAATATTTTGAACTGCCTCTCTATTTTCAATTTTTGCAATAACCTTAACATCACTGTGATCCCGGGATTTTAGAAATTTTTTTAACTTATTTATTTCTCCGCTATTTTTCACAAAAGATACGGCTACATAATCAATCCCCAAATTTAGTGCAAATTCAATATCTTTCCTATCAGTCTCCGTTATACAGGGAATACCAAAATTAAGTCCGGGGATATTAACACCTTTTTTGTCAGACAAATAGCCTCCGGTTTCCACCTGACAGATTAATCTGTCATTAACAGCTTCCTTTATACTCAATTTTATCTTCCCGTCATCAATAAATATATCAGTACCGGGTTGAAGCTTTTTAATTAAATGAGGGGGATTTATATGAACCTGATTTTTATCTCCTACCACTTCTTGAGCTGTTAAGATAAACTGCTGGCCCTGCTGTAACCAAACTTCTTCTTTCATTTTTCCCGTTCTAATTTCCGGCCCCCGGGTATCCATAATTATCGGAACAGGTTTATCATACTTTTTTCTTGCCTGCTTTAAGTTTCTTATTCTTTCAGCATGTATTTCATATGTTTCATGAGAAAAATTAACCCGGGCCGCATCCATACCATATTCAATAAGCTCTTCGGCCAGGTTTTCAGTAGCAGGTCCCAGGGTACATATAATTTTGGTTTTGCGCATTATTTACCCCCCTTCTCGATGAAAAAATTATAAACTGCTGTAATTCACATGATAGGAATCTTATCCAGAATCAGACAGATATTTTTTTAAGGTATTTCTTACTGCATTTTTGCCGGCAATCATTTCTTTAAAATATTCTTCTATTTTGCTGCCCAGTCCTGCCTCATAGAGATTTAAACCCATTAAACTTTCACTGGAAAGAATGGGGCGTAATTTATCACCCACTGAATCCGGGTTTCCGAATTCAATTCCGGCCAGATGTTCGGTCAATTCATCCAGCATAGGATCAGGGCTTAATTCCATTTTCTCTCCCTGATCATCAAGACCCATTAAATATCTGCACCAGCCGGCAACAGCCAATGGAATAGAGATTAAATCAGCTGGATCCAGGTCATTTCTTTTTTGATAGGACTTGATTGTTTCTCCAAATCTGATAGCTATTTTTTGGGAAGTATCGGTGGCAATTCTTTGCGGTGAATCCGGAATATAGGGGTTTGTAAATCTTTCATTTACTACCTCGTCAATAAATTCTTTGGGATCCAGAACCCCCGGATCAACCACCACCGGCAGACCTTCTTTATAACCAATATTTTTAATTAATTTTATCAAATCTTCATCTTCCATTTCATCGGCAACCAGATCATAGCCCAGCAAACAACCATAAACAGCAAGGGCTGTGTGTAAAGGATTCAGACAGGTGGTGACTTTCATTGTTTCGACATCATTAACTGTTTGTCGGTCTGTGAATATGACCCCGGCTTTTTCAAGAGGCATTCGGCCATTGGTGAATTTATCTTCAATAACTAAATATTCCGGTCCTTCAGCATTTACAAAAGGAGCAATAAATGTGTCTTTCTCAGTAGTTATTATTTCTGTACCGGTAAAATCCAGTTTTTCAAGTTCTGTTTTTACATCCTCCGAGGGACGGGGGGTGATTTTATCTATCATAGACCAGGGAAAGCTCACCCTGTTTTCATCCTGAATGTACTCTAAAAATTCCTCTTCTACTAGACCATTATCCACCCATTTTTTACTAATTTCCACCACTGAGGTCTTCAGTTTTTTGCCATTCTGAGAACAATTATCCATGCTGACAAAACTAACCGGCAGCTGACCATTTTTAAATCTTGTATAAGCCAAAGCTGCAGCTTTGGACATTGTATGCTGTGGACTGCCCGGTCCCCGGGCCATGTCTTCCCGGACTACATCAAAATAATCACCGGCCATATTCTTTAGGTTATATCCTTTTTCAGTTATGGTAAAGCTTACCAGCTGCAGACTTTCCATTTTAAATACTTTTTTAAGATAGGCCCAGTCCTCTTTCCGGGAAAAGTCTCCCACCAGGCTTTCACCGATACTGCCTATTACCTCTTTTTCCAGATTACCATCAGGATGCATGGTTACGGCCAGGCTTAAATTGTCATGTGGCTGATAAATTTTATCTATAATTTCGAAATCATATGTTTCCACGGCCAAAATACCTGTTTCAGCAGCTCCCTTCTCCAAAAGTTTTTGCTGCAGCCGGGCTATAAAAGCTCTGAAAATATTTCCGGCTCCAAAATGAACCCATTGGGGATTTTCTTTTGTGTTTACCGCCACCTTTTCCACATCAAATTCGGGAATTTTAATACCTTTTTTCTGCCATTTTTCTTTATCAGTTATACCTTCCCGGGATAAATTTAACATCATAATTCCTCCTTCATCTTTTAAAAAATTTATCTTTGTTTAATGATTAATGTTTATCCTGCATAAAGTGTTATTTTAAGATATAACAATTTATAATTACTGTCATGACAGTAATATTATTTCTTAAATTAAATAAAATTGACTTTTTGCAGTACAGCCATTAATTAGATTATATTAGATTATGAGATTAATTTTTTTCAAAATATCATATTCAAATCAGTTATTCAACTAATCTATATACATTGGCCTCGGGTTTATCCATTTCTGGAACCAATAAATCTTCAAGCTCTGGTAATGTTTCTTTGAAATGATCGTTCATCAACTTATCATATTGAATTTTACTCCTGAATTATTCAGGATTTATTTATACCCACCACAATTTCAACCGGTAAAGCAAACATTTTATCATAAATGCACGTCTGTATACTGTAACCGGCATCCATTAGACTTTCTTTAACATATATAGGTCTACAATCAAAATATACAGGAATTTTTTTGTGCAGGGTTTCATATATTTTAATCATAAGGGAATTATCCCCTTTTGACAAACTTACTATACCCAATCTGCCCCCTTTTTTTAAAAGTGCTTTAACTTTTTCCAGCAGTACTGGAATTTCAGAAATAGCAAATAATTCAAGAACAAAACACATGAAAACAGCATCAAATTTATTTTTTTCATAAGACATCTGCAGGGCATCTTGCCGGGAAATCTTTACTCTATCCCATAAGGAGGCTTTTTTAAGTTTATTTTTAGTAATTTTATACATTTCTGAAGAAAGGTCAACACCATATACTTTCCCTTCTTTTCCCACCTTTTGAGCAATTTTTTTAATGCCCTGGCCGGTTCCAAATCCTACTTCCAGAACAGTTTCGCCTTTTTTTATATTTAGTATTTCCAGGCCTCGATTCCTGTGTTTTTTTTCAAAACTTCCCGCAATATAATCATAAAACCGACTCATCCTATCATAGGCTGCTTCTGTTTGCTTTTTATTACTATTTACCTCTAAGATGTCATTTTTATTTGAATGCATAATTATATGACCTCTTTATGCTTTAATTATTGTTAGTTAAAACACAAAAACGAGGTATATCCTGCTGCGTTAGGCTAACTAAATTAATCTGCTAAAAGCATTGTTTTTGTCACGGGATCTGTGATTCACAGGGGACCCCGGCCTGACAGAGGCCACAGCCGGCCACTTCCACTCCGTATCTGGAGGGGTCTATGATCCTTTGCTGATATTCCAGACACTTCCTTTTATTGTGACCATCTTCAGTAATTGCTCCTCCGGGACACCTTGCTATACACCTGCCACAGGTGCCCTGTTGAGCAAACAGGCAATATTGATCATGAACTTCATATTCTCGGGCAGATGATTTCAGCTCTAAATTAGTAATCACACTTCCACAGCGCATAGCCTTACCTTGGGGGGTGATCAAACCATCACATAAACCAAATGTTCCCAGCCCGGCTGCATAAACAGCATGCCGTTCTGACCAGGAAGAAGCAATTCCTGTTTCCGAACTTTCTTCCCAGGAAAAATCTTCCGATAACATGGGAGCAATGGCGGAATATCCTTTATCCTCTAACAGGCTAACCACATATTCCCTTAAGCTGTTGTTAAATTTTTCTCCATAATTTCGGGTATGAGCCCACCTTTTTGAAGGATACCTATTTTTTGCTTTGTTTGAATTTATTGTTTTTTCAGAAATTGGTAAAACCCAGACTATTACACTGCTTTCTGAAAATTTCTGGGTTATTTTTCCCAGCCATTCTGCAGGAGTTAAATGAAAATCACCGATAATGTTTTTATATTCAGCAAATAATTTATCCTTTCCAGCTGCAAAACCTACCAGGGGCTCCTCAAATATAATATCATTATCAAGATTAAAAAGCCTATTATCCCGGCTTTCACGGACATAATATTTAATTTTATCAATAATCTTTTTTTCCGGATTAATATCAAATTTGTCCATATCTATTACACCTCTTTTTTTATAAGACAGATAATTTTGTTTAATATTTGCCATAAGTTTTGGCAGTTTCAATCATCGCCCTTATATTTTCTTCAGGAGTATCTTGCCCACACTGATCACCAGTGGATAATATAAAACCCCCTTTTTCAGCTGTATCATCAATCAAAGGCAGTTTACCAATATGTTGAGGTGGTACCCTGTTTTCATATAAATTGTCGTTACTAAAAACTATAATATCATATAGGAAAGTATTAT